>JAIEKC010000653.1:0-3029 GCA_029064505.1 Acetatifactor sp. | reverse complement strand
TATGGTATGTTAAATTTCGGCGATTCTTATGACGCGGGATATACGAATCAGGGGCGGGGAGGCGGCAATCTGGTCTTGAGCAACAACGAGTATGACTATCCCCATGCATGTGCCCTGCAGTATGTCCGCACAGGCGTCCGGAGATTTCTGGATTACAATATCGCGTCCTGCAGTCACTGGATGGATGTGGACGTGTGCCATTATCATCCGGAGGAACACTATATCGGAGGGCAGTGGGAACACACGGGCGGCCATTGTATAGACGGCGTTATGGCCTGCTCCCATGAGTGGGTGGAAGGCCTTCTGGACTATTACCATTTCACCGGGGATGAGAGAGGACTGGAGACCGCCATGGGGATCGGAGGGAATGTGCTGTATCTTCTGGATACTCCCATGTTTGCCAGGGCGGGAGAGGCCAGCGCCCGGGAGACAGGATGGGCGCTCCGCACGCTGACGGCGCTGTACGTGGAGACTCGGGATGAGAAATGGCTGTCTAAATGTACCCGCATTTTACAGGACTTTAAAGTGTGGGAGGAGCAGTACGGCAACTGGCTGGCGCCTTATACGGACAATACGGTTATCCGCGTGGGCTTTATGATCTCCGTGGCCATCGGCAGCATTATGCGCTATTACAGGGAATTTCCCGATCCGGAGTTAAAGGAGATGATGCTCCGGGCGGTGGACGATCTGATCGAGAACTGTTATGTGGAGAAGTGGGGGGTGTTCTATTACAAGGAACTGCCCAGCCTTAACAGGCCCGGCTACAACACCCTGTTGCTGGAGGCTCTGGCCATCGCCTATGAGCTGTCAGGGAATGCGGATTACCTGAAATATGGGATCACCACCTTTCGAAAGGCGGTGGCGGATCCTGTTTCGGGAGCAGGAGGCTCCAAGAGGAATGTGCAGGATGCGGTGATCGTGGGGAATGCCAGCAGCAAGAGCTTTGCTCAGAGTATGATCCCGCTGGCGGTCTATTACCGCGCGGCGTCGGAGTGTGGGATTCTGTAAACTCCGCTGCGGTATAAAAGACGGTGCAGAAATAAAGCATTGAGGATCAGATCATCAGCCCCTTCCGATAGCTACGGGGACTCATTCCATAGTAATTCCGGAAAGCGGAGGAGAAATGTTCCGCGGAAGAATATCCGAGATCTTCCCCGATGGAAGCGATGCTTCGAGAGTGGTCGGAGAGCAGAATAGCGGCGGCAGACATACGTGCCTCCGCTTTTTTCTGTTGAAAATTTTTCCCATAATATTCCTGCAGCAGGCGCTGGGTCTGTCGGGGACTGAGATTGAGTCTGCGGGAGAGAACATCCAGGGACAGGGACTGGTATTCGTAGAGAAAATATTCATCCATAATAACAGCTTTAGAGTCCGACAGATTGTTTTTGCCAAAAGTAGCAGGGGAGACATGGAGGCGCTCATAGTTGCGCACCATAGCCACCAGAAGCCGGGAGAGGAGCAGTTCCACCTGCGTCTGGTAACCGATATAACGGTGCTCCAGCTCATCAAACAGCTGCCGCATCAGAGAGTGTATTTCCTGGGTATCTTTTCCAATCCAGAAAGGCGTGGAGAGGAAAGCATCCGTGACGGGGGAGGGTTTTCTCCGGCGGGAGGATGAGCCTGCCTTCAGATAGACGCAGTATTCCTGCATGGGGTCTTCGGGCAGCGGTATCTGGGAGTGTTCTACATGGGGACCGGTGACAAAGAGAGTATCCGGTGTGATGGCATAGTCATGGTCCTTTATGCGCAGCTTTCCAAATCCGCAGGGAATATAGTGGATCTCATAGCAGTTGTTGCCGTGACTGTGTGTGGGAATTGTCCTTGCAAAGCGTTCAAAGACGATATTCAAAGCGTGGAAATGCGTGTTTTCCATGGTGAAGCGGATGTCCATATCGGTGTACAGAGTTTTCATGGCGGTGGTGTCCTTCTTTGTCCGGTTATTTTATATTGATTGTAACATTGCGTTGCGGGGATGACAAGAAAAGATGCAAAAACACGACATATGGGAACGCAGAATGACAGAAAATGCACTTTTTTGTTCCCGGAAAGCGGCTATAATGAAGTTATAGGAAAGTGCAGGCGGCAAATGGCACATAAGTGCGGAAAGAGAGGAAAATATGGCTGTAAAAATGTTGATGAAGGGTGCTGTTCTCCCGGGAAACAGCACGGTGGAACTGAAGGATTTTGAGGTACCTGTGCCCGGCCATGGACAGGTCCTGATCCAGACCAGGGCAACTACCATCTGTGGCAGCGATATCCGGTGCATTTACAGGGAGCACACCGGTAAGGGCCCCGAGGGTTACATTCCGGGTATGGTGGCAGGGCATGAACCCTGCGGCATCATTGTGGAGGAAGGAGAAGGGCTCAGACGGTTCAAAAAGGGCGACAGGGTGATCGTATATCACATTTCCGGATGCGGTGTATGCAACGACTGCAGGAGAGGATATTATATTTCCTGTAAGAGCAGTTTCAGGCAGGCATACGGCTGGCAGAGGAACGGCGGCATGGCGCCTTATATTCTGGCGGAGGAAAAGGATCTGATCGCGTTGCCCGACGAGCTGACTTACAAGGACGGCGCTCAGGTGGCCTGCGGTTTCGGTACGGTCTATGAAGCCATAGAGAAAATAGGGATCAGCGGAAATGACGCAGTGCTGGTGACGGGACTGGGACCTGTGGGATTAGCGGCGCTGATGCTGGCAAAGGCTTTGGGAGCGAATCACCTCATCGGTGTGGAGATGAATGATTACCGTATCGAGCTGGCGAAAAAGCTGGGACTTGCGGATGAGGTGTTCAAACCCGGAGAGGACACCCTGGAACGGATCCTGGAGGTGACAGGCGGCAGAGGAGTGGAGAGAGCCATCGATGCGTCCGCCAATGACGCGGGCAGACAGCTTGCCATCCGTGCCACCAGAGAGTGGGGGAAGATTGCCTTTGTGGGAGAGGGCGGCACCTGTACATTCAATCCCAGTCCGGATATCATTCACGGACAGAAGACCATCTACGGCTCCTGGGTGACTTCTCTCTGGAGA
>JAIEKC010000652.1:0-8250 GCA_029064505.1 Acetatifactor sp. | reverse complement strand
ATTTCTGTGACAAAGGGGTCTGTCCTGTCGGACGGAGGCGGTGCGGTGTTTCGAAGCTGTGCCGCCGATGCCGTCAGAGATGATGTGGGATTAAATCTTTTGACAGAACTTCAGGATTGGCTTCGGGTCATTGAGGTCAACGGGCTGGAGGAGAGAGACGTAGAGGAAGAAATGAGCAGTCTGGACGGGGAGATACAGGAATATGACGGCATGGAATTTGATATCGGGGAGGACGAACCTTACATTCTCAGCGTCATGAATCCGGCCGGAAATCTGGAGGCACAGAGGCGGAAAGGTATTTTGAAGCTGGTTTTGGAAGAAGACAGTGAATTGTCGGGAAATGTCATACAGACGGAGGGACTGATACTTGACAGGATGAGTCGGGGACAGGTAAATCGGGGAAATATTGCAACAGAGCCGGTATCAGAGGAGGAGAAGCTGTTGGAACGGTTCCTCTTTCAGGAATATCTGCTGCGGTATATGGGACATTATGGTGAGGAGAGCGATGAAGATGCGCTTCGTTATCAGATTGAGTATCTGGTGACGGAAGGGGAAAGCGATGTGGAGAACCTTCGATCGGTTCTGAAAAAGATCTGTGTTATCCGTGAAGCGGCGAACACCCTGTATTTGTATTCGGATTCAGAGAAGTGCGGCATGGCGGAATTGGCAGCTTCATTGGTGTGCAATCTGGCCATGGTCCCTGAACTGGCTCCTGTGCTGGAAGCGGCAATACTGTTGGGGTGGGCATATGCGGAAAGTATCTATGACTTAAAGACATTGCTTGCAGGCGGGAGGGTTCCCCTGCTGAAGGACGCGGAAACATGGCATTACGGACTGGACAGCGCATTGTCGGGGGAGCTGGACGAGCGGGAGGATACCGGGATCGGACTCTCTTATGAAGACTATCTGAGAATATTTATGATGTGCACGGATGCGGATACGCTGACTGCCAGAGCCATGAATATGGTGGAGGCAGATATCCGTCTGACGCCTGGAAACGGGAGCTTTCGTCTGGATGGCTGTTATGCCGGCCTGGAGGCATACATGAGGATAGAGAGCGGTTACGGTTTTGATTTTGAGATGACCGGACAGAAGTTTTACATACAGTGAATTTCAGATCAGCAGGCTATAAGTGTTAAAAGGGAGGTGAACAGCGATGTCTTTTCTATGGGGAAAAAAGAAAAGTAACTCGTTGACAAACTATGGAAATCCTTCTCCGACTGATCAGGACATAGATACAGGTTTCGCCCAAAACTTGAAAAAATCAGCAGATATCCCCATGGAGGAGACATCGCTGTCTGCCTTTCTTACCCGGAAACTGTGTGCCGGGATGACGGTGGAAGCGGCTGTGGCGCTGCCCGTATTTCTGTTTTTTCTGTTGAATCTGAGCTGTGCCATAGAGATGATCCGTCTTCACGGAAATATACAGATGGCGCTCTGGGAGACAGGGCAGAGACTGGCAGTCTATGGATATGCCTTGAATGATGAGGAGAGTCTTCGTTCCATGGAATCAGAGGATGGGGATTCCTGGTGGAAAGAGATGGCAGGTATAGCGTTTTCCTACACCTATATCAGGAATCAGATCATAGATTATCTGGGGGAGGGATATCTGGAAGAGTCTCCCTTGTCCCGCGGAGCAGAGGGATTACAGTTCTGGGAAAGCGAAGTGCTGCAGCATAATGATGAGATGGAGATCATCATAACGTATGGGGTTTCACCATGGTGCAGCCTGACGGGCTTTTTCCCCTTTCGTATGGCGAACCGCTATCACGCACATTTGTGGAATGGGTATGATATTGCCGGAAACAGCGAAGAAAACGGGGAAGAGCTGATCACTGTATATGTGGCGGAGACGGGAAAGGTGTATCACAAAGACAGGAACTGCACACATTTGTGTCTTTCCATACAGGAGATCATAGCGGGAACCGAGGGGAATTACCGCAATGAGAATGGAGGGAAGTATTCGGAATGTGAGAAATGCCGGGGAGAATCGGGAGGTGGTATCCTGTATATTGCGCGTGAGGGAGACAGTTTTCATTACGGCAGAGATTGCTCCGGTCTGAAGAGAACGGTATTTGCCATTTTGCTGAGGGATGCGGGAGATTACAGGCCTTGCAGCAGATGCAGCGGGGGATAATATTTTATCGGTCGGAGGTTAGTTGCAGTGAAGATATTATGTTTTTGGCTGTTGGGACTGAGTCTGTTTGACATCCGGTACAGGAGGGTGCCGGTGTGGATGGTCCTGTCGGGAGGAGCAGCCGTTATGGGGAATGGGATCTGCGGATGTATGTGGGGTGAGCGCGATTTTGCACTTTTACTGTCGGGAATGATACCCGGTGCTGTTTTACTGCTGCTGGCTTTCGGCACGCGGAAGGTCGGATGGGTGGATGGGATCGTGCTGATGCTTCTGGGAAGTGTCCAGGGATTTACGCAGTGTATTCTGGCAGCAATGCTCAGCCTGGTCATGATATCTGTTTTTTCAGCAGCGCTGTTGATTTTGAAAAGGGCAGATCATGGGACAACCATTCCGTATATCCCGTTTTTGACGATGGGTTTTGTGTTGTGCAGATTAACAGGAGGTTAGAGAAGAAAAATGAATAGGGAATTGAACATGGAAAAGAATGCGTTTTTTTCGGTGGAAGCGGCGATGGTCATGCCTTTGGCGATCTCTGCTGTGATATTGGCAGTCAGTCTGTTTGTCTTTCAGTATAACCGTTGTCTTATGGAACAGGATATGGCGGCGCAGACTTTAAAAGCAGCCGTTGTGGAAGCACAGTCCAAAGAGGAACTGGCGGAAAAAATTCAGACACAGACAGCGGGACTTTACCGGAATAAGTATGTGGCATGGGATCTTATGCTGTTTGAACTTAATATGAAAAAGGGAATTGTTGAAGCCGTTGGCAAGGGAGATTTTCTGTTTCCCATACCGGGATGGAACTTCTGGAACAGGGAGAACAGTTGGAATGCCCGGGCTGGATATAAAGCACATCGGATATCTCCGATAGCATTCATTAGAAATTATCGTAAGATCACAGGAGGAATTTAAATGCTGCAGACAGAATATGTGAGGAATCTTCACTGTAATTATGAAAGAATATTTCTGGATCGGAAACCGGAGGATACGAAATATCAATATTGCATTTTGAACAGAGGAGGCATTAAAGGTTTGCTGCCTTGCAGCCTGCGGTATATTAACGGGCTGGCCTATTTATATTATGATATATCTTCAAAACAGAATATTGTGCAGCTGTTTGAAAAAAGGGCCATTACCAGAGAATGGCTGCAGGATTTTTTGTGGAGTTATCGGCAGATTCAACAGGAATTGGATCGTTTCCTACTGGACGAGCATAATGTGATCTGGTATCCGGAACAGGTTTTTCTGGATCTGGATAATCATACTTTCTCTTTTATGTATATACCTTATTATAAGCAGGAAAACGGTTTTGGAAAGCTGGTGGAGTTTTGGGTGGAACACATTGATTACGGAGATGAAGCGCTGGTAGAATTTGTATATCGTGTTTATGACCGGTTGGAAAAAAACGGAGATGCTTATCTGCAGGGGCAGATATTTGAGGATGCAAAACGGTTGGAACAAAGGGTGACGGAAAAGCAGGAATCGTCCGAGATACTAAATTTAGTGAACCCGGAACAGGAGACACTACAGTCGGAGGCAGGGTATGAACAGTCTCCGGGTGTAAAGGAGGAAAAGAAGAAGCTTTTTGGCATTTTTGAGGGAAAAAGGAGGAAGAATAAAGAGGCACGTGACAATTACCGATTGGAGATGGAGCAGGCGATGAGCGGCTATGCCGTGGCGGAAGAATGCACATATGAGTGCCGGGAAAGCGAGAGTCAGGAGACGGATTATGGAAGAACCGTCTACATAGAGGAGAAAGCAGATCCCTCAAAAATGATGCGCAGACTTTATTCTCCGGAGGGAAAACTGCTGGCAAGTCTTGATAAGGATGCCTTTTCCATCGGGAAAAAGAAAGAGGAGGTTGATCTGGTGTTGGATGACATGTCGGTCAGCAGGTTGCATGCCAGAATTATCAAACAGGGTGAGGAGGTTTATCTGGAGGATCTGAATTCCACTAATGGTACTTTTAAGAATGGTCTTCGCCTGGAACCATATGAGAGGAGGAAGCTTGAGACGGAAGATGAGATAAAATGTGGTAATGTAACAGTCATATTCCGCTAAGGAAAAACTTCCAATCATGAGGAGAATATGATATAATGTTGACCCGGAAAGACATTGTGCCGATTTTGATTCCATATTCAAGACAGGCAGCTTCCGCTTCCATGCGCGCGGAAGCGCATAAAATCAGAGGATACTGTTAAAATGTCAGACGCGCGGAAGAGGAAGGGGGAAGGTGCTCTGTGTTTAGTAGTAGGGTTGTGGTTGTTCTGGTTTTCCTGCTCAGACTTATTCTTGCCTGTATATGCGGCGGCACGATCGGAATTGAACGCCAGCAGCGGATCAAGGTGGCGGGAACCAGGACCCATATGGTGGTTGCATTGGCGGCGGCATTGATGATGATCATTTCAAAGTACGGTTTTCTGGATGTGATGGATATGTCCGGTGTTTCCTGGGATGTATCGCGTGTGGCGGCAGGAATTATTACCGGCATAGGTATTCTGGGCGGCGGTATTATCTTTATAGAAAGACAGGGGCATGTCAGCGGCATCACTACGGCGGTGGGCATCTGGGCAACAATAGGAATCGGTATGGCATTAGGTGCGGGAATGTATGAAATGGGCATCAGTGCTACGGCTATCATGCTGTTTATCCAGTGGGTTCTTCACAAAAATCTGTGGGTCGTGAAACAGCCTGCAAGAGTGCAGGTTTGCTTTCGGCTGCCGCAGGGCGTGGAAGATTTTGATAAACTTATGGAGAAAATAGAAACTTATAAGATGACGCTGTATCAGATCAAATGGGACAAGAAGAGCAGTGCGGGGCCTTCCATGAGATGTTTTGCGATCGTTCCTGCAAGCTATGGCAGAAATGATATTATCAGAATTTTTGCCACAATGGCTGAAGTGGAAAGCTTCGAGTTCATATGAAGTATTTGGATTGCCATATGTGTCTGAGTCAGATTGAACATCAGATGTGCCGAAAGGGAGCCGGTATATTGAAAAGATTAAAAGAGATGCCCCTCTGCAGTGGGGGACTTGCCATTATAAATATACTTGTGTTTCTGGCATGCATGTTTACAGGCGGTGTGTTGTATGATGCAGGTATATTGAATGTCCGGGGGGTGCTGGAGCAAAAGGAATACGGAAGGATCCTTTGGGCCATGTTTTTGCATGGCGATATAAATCATATTTTTAATAATATGCTGATTCTTTTTTTTCTTGGGGCTATGATAGAAAAAGAGGTCGGACATATCCGATTTTCCTTATTCTATTTTCTGTCCGGTATATCCGGCAATCTGTTATCTCTATGTGTGAAGGCGTTTAATGGAGATCTGTCGGGAACGGTGGGAGCCAGCGGGGCCATATTCGGCCTGGACGGAGTCCTGTTGTCCATGGTACTGCTGCGTGGCAAAAGGATAGAGAACGTCACTCCGGTCAGAGTTATGTTAATGATATTTTTATCCCTGTACAGCGGGTATACAGGTGGAAATATAGATAATGCGGCGCATATAGGCGGATTGCTGGCAGGATTGGCTGCCGGCAGTATTATGTGCATTGCCGAGAGGAAGAAGAACAGAAAGCAGGAGGCATCAGGTGAATATTAACATTTATTATGGCGGGAGAGGAATTATTGATGATCCCACATCATATGTCATCAATAAAATGCAGGAAATATTGGAAGAGCTCAGGGTAAATGTGACCCGATACAATCTATATGAATGCAAGAATACGATCACGACCCTGCCGCAGACTCTGAAAGACGCGGATGGAATTATTCTGGCGACCACGGTGGAATGGTATGGAATCGGTGGTTTTATGCAGCAGTTTTTGGATGCCTGCTGGCTTTATGGAGATAAAGAGAAGCTTGCAAAGATTTACATGTGTCCCGTGGTCATGTCTACAACTTACGGTGAGCAGGAGGCGAAACTGAGCCTTTCCACCTCATGGGAGATCCTTGGAGGGCTTCCCTGCAGCGGTTTGTGCGGCTATATTGAAAATACAACCGTTTTGGAGATGAATGAGGAATACCTTCGGATCATTGAGAAGAAAGCGGAAAACATGTATCGTACGATCAATCAGCGCATGGCGAGTTTTCCCGCGAGCAATCAGGTGGTCAAGCAGAAGATCAATGTTCCGCAGACGCTCAATCTGACTCCGCAGGAGACAGAGCAGCTGTCCCAGTATGTTTCGGACGACACCTATGTGCAGCGGCAGAAAGAGGACATACAGGAGTTGGCGAGCCTGTTCAGAGATATGATGAGCGAAGACGGCGGTAATGAAGAAGAGTATGTCAATGTTTTGAAAAAAGTCTTTAAGCCGCAGCCGGGATTTGACGCGGAATACGCCATTACGATAGACAAGAAGATACTGGTCATCTCAGTAAAAGGACCTCAGCTGGAATGCGGTTATGGTACGCCTGAGCAGCCGGATGTGGTGATGCAGCTAAGTCGGGATGCGATGGATGAAATTGTAAACGGCAGAATGACGTTCCAGAGAGCTTTTATGTCCGGGGTTATGAAAACCAAGGGCGATTTTCGGATCCTCAGAGCGTTGGATCAGTTGTTTGTGTTTGAAGAAAAATCATAGAATAGAAAGGAATATCCGGCATGAGTGAATGCATTTTCTGTAAAATTGCGAAGGGTGAAATACCTTCGAAAACATTGTATGAGGATGAAAAGTTTCGCGTAATATTGGATTTGAATCCTGCCACAAGAGGGCATGCTTTGGTTCTGCCTAAGGAACATGCAGACGATATTTATGAATTATCGGATGAAACGGCGGCAGCAGCGTTTGTTTTGGGAAAGAAGATGGCGGGGATCATGAAGGAGAAGCTGGGATGCGACGGACTGAATCTGGTACAGAATAATGGGGAGACGGCCGGGCAGACGGTGAAGCATTTTCATTTACATGTAATTCCCAGATATTCAGGCGACGGACAGCAGATCAACTGGATTACCTGTCAACCTTCTCAGGAAGAGCTTGAAACAGTGAAACAGGAGATTACAGGTTAAGGAGTTTCGATGAAAACATTGAATGTCAGCGAAATCACGAGAAATATCAGAGAGATGTGTATTGAGGCGAATCATTTTCTCTCTGAGGATATGAAATGTGCCATGCGATGTGCGGAAGAAACTGAGGAAGCGCCTTTGGGACGTAAGATCCTTGAACAGCTTCACGAAAATATGTGCATTGCGGGCGAGGATATGATCCCTATCTGCCAGGATACCGGTATGGCGGTAATCTTTATGGAAATCGGACAGGAGATCCATTTTGAAGGAGGAGCTCTGGAAGATGCCATTCATGAAGGGGTTCGTCAGGGATATAGGGAGGGGTTTCTGAGAAAATCCGTGGTGAAGGATCCCATATTTCGTGATAATACAAAGGATAATACACCAGCGGTCATTCATTATGAGATCGTACCGGGCGAACGGGTAAAGATCACAGTGGCGCCGAAGGGCTTCGGCAGTGAAAATATGAGCAGAGTTTTTATGCTGAAACCTGCGGACGGTATTGAGGGTGTGAAGGCGGCGATTTTGACCGCAGTGAAGGATGCGGGTCCCAATGCCTGTCCTCCCATGGTAGTGGGGGTGGGTATCGGAGGAACCTTTGAAAAGTGTGCTTTGATGGCAAAGAAGGCATTGACACGTCCTGTGAACGAGAGATCTTCCGTCCCTTATGTGCGTGAGATGGAGCAGGAATTATTACAGAAGATCAACGATATGGGGATTGGTCCCGGAGGCTTGGGCGGTACGACTACTGCGTTGGCGGTGAATATCGATACCTACCCCACTCACATAGCGGGACTGCCGGTGGCGGTCAATATTTGCTGTCATGTTAACCGTCATGCTGCGAGAATTTTGTGACAGGAAAGGAATGCTGTATGGATAAATATATCAGTGTACCCCTTAGTGATGAGGATACGGCGGCTCTGAGAGCGGGAGATTATGTATATCTTACAGGAACCATCTACACGGCGAGGGATGCGGCACATAAGAGAATGCATGAGGCGCTGGAAAAAGGCGAACAGCTTCCCATGAATGTGAGTCGGAATGTCATTTATTATATGGGGCCGTCTCCGGCCAGACCCGGGAGAGTCATCGGATCCGCAGGACCTACCAC
>JAIEKC010000651.1:0-3261 GCA_029064505.1 Acetatifactor sp. | reverse complement strand
TTTATCCCCACTCTGTCTCCGACAATATGAGAATCCTTTTATACTACAAACAGGCAACGTTTAAATCATAAACAAACTTATCATTTTGTTCCTCGGAGATGTACTTTTCGACCTTATATACGCTCTTTCCCATTTCAATACAATCATCCTGAAACGCAATGAGTAATTTAAGTTTGGCCTCTTCCTTTAATAATCTGCGGCGGGCTTCCATTCCTATCAGAACCGGCATCTGCTCTATATTGGCTTTTTCTTTCGCCAAATAGGCACTTTTTTTACAAATGGTTTCCTGTATCCGGTCTCTCTGTAAATCTCTGGTTATATACCCTATATGCTGATCTTCCTCAAAATCTTCCAGGATAACCAAAGCTACCAACACCCACGGAAAAAAATGGTCTGGCTGTGTTAATATCAGATCACAGATCAACATCAAAGATATACTTTTCGTAGGCATTGATGACCTGTGTCTCATGATAGCTGGACAGGCGCGGGAACTTCCTTCCATAATTCATGTGTACGTGCCCGTGGAGGAAATACGCCGGTTTGTATTTGTCCATCAGTTCCGGGAAGGCGTCAAAGCCCCTGTGGGGCAGATCCTCGCCGTCATTCAGATGATAAGCAGGGGCATGGGCCACCAGGATATCAAACCCTTTGTGGCGCCACAGCTTCCACCAGAGTTTCCGCACGCGCCTGCGCATCTCCTTCTGGGTATACTGATTAATGCCAGGCTTATAGCGCAGAGATCCCCCAAGCCCAAGTATCCTGACCCCGTTATGAACATAGATATCGTCCTCAATGCTGATGCAGCCGTCGGGGGGATCCTTCTCATACCGGTCATCATGATTTCCGTGCACATATAAAACAGGCGCATGGGTAAAAGTCGCCAGAAAAGACAAGTACTGCGGCTTTAAATCCCCGCAGGAAATGATCAGGTCAATTCCGTCAAGGTAGCTCCTGTCAAAATAATCCCACAATAATTTAGACTCCTGGTCAGCAATAGCCATAATTCTCATCAGATGTACCCACTTCTCTCTCAGATTCTGCGGCAGCAGTCTGCATCCATGCCTGCTGTCCGCCTGCGTTTACAGCTGCCGCCTGCTCTCCCCACGCGGCGTGCCGCTTCCCGCCCTTCGCCCTGAAGCCTTCGCTCAGCTGTCAGGCTCCTGTGTTTTGTCCAGTCCCTGCATTTTCGCAACTGCCTGGGCGCTCTCCGTCAGATCGGAGATCTTGGGAATACTTCCCACCACATTGTCCAACAGCCAGTCCATGGTGATAATGTCCTGAGGCAAAATGATCTGGTCGGCCGTATTCATAACCGTTCCGTCCTGCGCGCACAGATTTCCGGAAAAAGGTGTCAGCGTATCCGAACAGATATTGTTGCGCAGCAGGTCTACCAGACGCTTGGTATCCTCGGGCAGATCCTGCGAACAGATCAGATCCACCACACCGGCAGATATTCCCCACCAGTAGCTGGTGGCCCGGCTTCCCGCGGCGGCATCCTCCTTCCATGTACCGTTCAGCACAATGCGGATGATCTTCTCATATAATTTTCCCCAATGCCAGGTGGTCATAGCCAGATTATCCGGAGTTTCCCCGCTGACATAATACAATCCGAAATGCCGGGATGCCCTGTCGGGAGATGTCATATCCTGTCCCATCACATAGTTGATCTCAGGGTCATCCTTGATATTTATGGTATGTTCCTTCAAAGTGCTCCAGTCCAGGTAGACCTTCGCATGAGGATTCACCATCCGTGCCCCCATGGCAAAGGCATTGATATTCGCCGCCATGCCGTAGATCGGATAGTCGGCAATATAACCGATCTTGTTGGTCGTGGTCATGGAACCCGCGATAATGCCCGCCAGGAACTTTGCCTCGTACATTCTGGCATAATAAGTCCTCAGGGTAGGGTGAGATGTGTTTAAAGAACAGTTTAAAATCTTTACATCCGGATAATTGGCCGCTATCTTCAGGCTGGCCGGCATCATCACCGGAGAAGTGGTAAAGATCATATTATAGCCGTCTTTGATGATCTGTTCCATACATTCCAGATCATTTTCACCGGCCACGATATTCTCAAACGAGGCAGTTTCGATCTGTCCCGGAAATACATTGTCCAGGTACAGCCGCCCAAGCTCATGACTGTAAGTCCAGCCGGAAGTTCTGTGGGTCTTTTCATACAGGAATGCGATCCTGACCTTGCCTGAGTTATCCGGAAGGATCAGGTTCAGCAGGTTTCTGTAGAGATTCGGGGAAGCGTCCTCCCTGGGCGGATCCATGCGCAGCTCGATGGACTGCTCCTCCGTCAGTACCACAAATTCATCCCACACCTTGGCAAGATCCCGCTTCATCTCCTGAGCGGATTTCTGCTTCACTTCCTCATAGCCGAATACGGTAAGAAAAGCCAAAAGCGCATCACCTACGGTAATGGGCAGTTTACCGCCGCCCTTCGACTCGAAAGCCTTCCGGAACCGGGTATAGACCGCCTCAAACTCCTGACGGTCTTCCGAAGTCCATTTTGCTCCCTTCGGTGTGCCCACCTGTTCCAGAAATTGAGCAAACCGGCCTTTTTCACTGAAATAGATCGAGTAAATGCCGGTGACCTCATAAAACTCCATGAACTCAAAATAAATAGCATTTTCCTTTGTGTCATTCCGCTTGGGAACCACCCGGATGACAGAACAGGGCACGCTGTATGCATCCAGGAATTTCAGGACACTGACACGCTTGTTGCCCTCCAGCACATAAAACCGTCCCATGAACTCATAAACCTTCACAGGATCACGCAGCCCTTCCTCCAGCAGATTGGTATGTAACGACATCCATTTGGCGGCAAATTCCGTATTGGTATCCAAAAGGGGCATAAAATTAGACGCGAAGGAATTAGTACGCCCCCTGGTCTTAGTCCCCACGATCAATTCCAACGGAATCTCACACAGACCGATATTTAATTCATATTCCACTTTCGTATAAGACAGGATCTCATCCAGGACAGGCAGGTAGGGATAATCGCCCTTTGTCAGGCGGGCACGGTATTCCTTCTGTCCGGATTTCAGGGCATTATTATATTGTTCGTATGACATATGAACCTCCTTCCGATTCCGGTTCTGCATGCACCGGTCAGTGCCATTGCATGGCAGAGCTGTTATTCCGGGCACCGGATCGGAAATTGTTCCGGGCACCGGACATCAGGCGCATGCTGTTTCTATTACGCTTTGTCAGCTTTGTTCTTTACTTGCTCTCTATTATTATTTTACCGTCCAA
>JAIEKC010000650.1:0-2906 GCA_029064505.1 Acetatifactor sp. | reverse complement strand
GAATGTTAGAGCAGGCAGATGGGTCTGAAGGCCTGAGCCGTGATACTCAGGAGGGCAAATACATGCCTTTTAAGTCAGTTCCTGAATATTTCGGATTGGAGATAAATTATGTGAAGCAGATCATCCAATTTCAGACGATCACGAAGATTCCCGAGACCGAGGATTATATCAAGGGTCTGATCAATCTCAGGGGAAAGATCCTTCCCGTGATCGATGTGCGGCTCAGATTCAACCAGGAGCCTTTTGAGTATAATGACAGAACCTGCATCATCGTTATCATAGTCAAGGATACGATGGTGGGGCTGGTAGTGGAAGAGATCGCAGAGGTTGTGGAGATCAGTGCCGAGAGTATCCTGCCTCCCCCGACCATTATGCGGGGTGACAGAATTCAGAATAAATATGTCTACGGAATCGGCCGGGGCGGGAATACCGTAAAGCTGTTGATCGATCCCGACAAATTGTTAAATGATAATGACCTGTCTATTACAGAACAGGCCGGTGACATGGCTGAAGAGGATGAAAGAGAGGTATAACGTTATGAAAAACTTAAAAATCAGAACAAAGCTGATATTGGGATTTGCTGTTCCTGTCATATTGACGATCATCAATGTGCTGGTGGGAGTAATTGTTACTAATATTGCTGTTGCGGACATAAGCGCATTGAACCAGACGGGTGCGGATCAGATTGCGGCAGGACTGGATCAGCTGGTTGCTGAGATCAGCCAGCTGAACGAAGACGGTGCTGAAGGGATCAATGCTGAATTGGCGGAGATGACCAATATCGGCAGCGGTGAAAAAGAGGCGCTGATGGAGTTTGTGAATACTGGCAAGGATAACAGAATTGCCACGTTGGCAGAATATGGCGAGCGGCTGAAGGTATTTGTGAATGAAGGCAAGGATAACAGAATTGCTACTCTCAAGGCGACGATGGGTATATCTAATATCATCAGTATTATTCTTTTGGCAGTTTCTGTTATTGTCACTCTTGTGATCAGCACGGCATTGATCAAAACGATCGCTCAGTCCGTAAGACAGTTGTCCAGTGCAGCGAAGGAAATCGCTATGGGACGTGTCAATAACATCCAGATGACCAAGTATGCAAACGATGAATTCGGCGATCTGGTAGATGAGTACAATATTGTTATTGACAATATCAAGTATCAGGCAGGTATTGCGGAGGAAGTATCAAACGGTAATCTGACGGTAGAAGTTACTCCCAAGTCCGCAGAGGATGTATTGGGCGTATCTCTGAAGAAACTGGTGGATGACAATCATAATGCTCTGAGCAATATCAATGATGCGGCATATCAGGTAACCATCGGTTCTTCCCAGGTGGCGGACGCAAGCCAGTCTCTGGCACAGGGTTCTACAGAGCAGGCGAGCGCGGTTCAGCAGATCACAGCGTCCATTGACGAGATTGCTGACAAGACAAGAGAGAATGCCGAGCAGGCAAATTCCGCGGCAGAACTGGTAGAAAAGGCTATTCAGGATGTAAACCAGGGTAATGCGCAGATGCGGGATATGATGGCTGCAATGGAGGATATCAACAAGGCTTCCGAGAGCATTTCTACGATCATTAAGACGATTGACAATATTGCGTTCCAGACCAACATTCTTGCTTTGAACGCAGCAGTAGAGGCGGCAAGAGCCGGTGAGGCAGGTAAGGGATTTGCGGTAGTTGCAGAAGAGGTCAGAAGCCTTGCTGCTAAGAGTGCGGAAGCGGCAGCGGAGACAGCGGATCTGATCGAAGACTCCATCGGTAAGGTTGGTGCCGGTTCCAAGATTGCGGATGAGACGGCGAAGGCGTTGAGCGTGATCTCCGATGTGGTACAGCAGAGCGAAGTTATCATCAACAATATTGCGGAATCTTCCAATTACCAGGCAACCGCCATTGCGCAGATCGAGCAGGCGATCTCACAGGTTTCACAGGTGGTTCAGACCAATTCCGCTACCAGCGAACAGTGTGCTGCTGCAAGTGAAGAATTGTCCAACCAGGCATCCCGTATGCGCGAACTGCTTTCCGTATACAATCTGGGCGGCAAGAAGAACACTTCCTTCAAGGAAAGCTCCGCAGTTTCCGGTGCAGGCAATGAGCAGATCATTTCTCTGGGCGACGGATTTGACAAGTATTGATCCACCGCTTTTCAAAAGGTATAAGCTGTAATTGATAAGAGGCATCCCCATAGTGATAAGGGGGTGCCTCTTTTTGGTATTATGGAGGGATATGGTCAGAAACTGTTACAGATGAGATAAAACAGGATCATTTCCCGTCCCGCGGCTTGGGTTTATATTGTTCCTCGCCGGACTCAATGTAGAGTATAAAGTCATTGATCTCCTTTTCTGTCCATCCGGCAGCACGCAAACCTAAAAGCAGTCTTGCCACCTCAGTCATATTCATTTTGTCACAACCTTTCTGCGAATCCTTATATTATTGGTTTCTGGTTATATTGTAACGGTTGTATATTTTATAGTTAATACTTCTGCAGTTTGAGATTGCCCGCAATAAGGCATTGTAACAGATCCATTTATTGTTGACTTTGGCGGAGAAAGGTGTATAATTAAAACATACGTTGCAAAACAGATGATGCAGAACAATGCGTCAGGCATACCTGCCTGACGCATTGACCGCAGGAATAGAGGAGGATTTTGTATGCCGCCGAAAGCAAAATTTTCGAGAGATGAGATAGTGGAAGCCGCATTGACCATTGTCCGGGAGGATGGTATCCAGGCACTGACGGCCAGATCGCTGGGAGACAGGCTGGGGAGTTCGGCAAGGCCGGTCTTTACCGTGTTCCAGAATATGGAGGAGGTGCAGGGCGCGGTTCTGAAAGCCGCAAAGGTGCTCTATAAGGGATATATTGAACTCATAAACACATCTCACACAACCGACCAAACTCCAAAAAAAA
>JAIEKC010000065.1:0-1979 GCA_029064505.1 Acetatifactor sp. | reverse complement strand
TGTGAGGTTATAGAGGCTATGATGGTGCTGTATGATTAGGAAGAGGTTATGCGCTCTTATGTGGAGAGTGAGGTAAATGAGGCGATATTGTATGCGAGAGTAAAGATCGCAACGGATATGATTCGGGGGAATGAGCCTTTGGAGAAGGTGGTTAGGTATTCCGGTCTGCCGGAGGAAAAAGCTTTGGAATTATTTGGGAAGCGGTCGGAATAGGGACAACAGGAAGGAGTATTTTTTGTAGCTGCTTGACAGCGAGGGGAAGGAGATGTAGCAGGCTACGTTGACTGAATTTGGTGCAAATATCACGCAAAGTGGGGCGTGCAGGTGGCAGGAATGATTTTCCAAACACGCTCTAAGGAACTGTGCGTAAATAACCTATACAATTCGCTTGCCTTTTTTCCGATAGCAAATGGCTGAAGTAATTACTAAGAAATCAGTATACATAGCCCGCTATGCGTCTGATATTTAGCGGTGCATTCTCGTAGAAAAATTCTGCATACCTCTGAAAGTAAAAATCCCCTGCAACTACACACAAATCACAAATAAACCCCAAATGTATCACAAAATAACCTGTTATGATTTAGATACACGGAAAATAAACAGAAGGGTTGGTGTATCTTATGAAAGACAAAAAAGGACTGGCGCTTGCTTTTGCAGGCACATTGCTTGTGGGGAGTCTGGCCGGATGCTGTGTGATGGCGGTATGCCAGGGCAGAAACGGGATGCCGGCACTGCCGGACAGAGTCAGGATGGCTCTGTTTCAGGACAGAGGCATGGCGGGAACAGCTCAGAGCGGAGGAGGGATGCCGACGTCCCGGAGTGGGTGTATGACAGCTTCCTGTCAGGACAGCGTTATGGCACAGGAGGGGTATTTATCGCAGACTACCTATGGATCTGCAGATGAATGTACCACATATGCCGTATATGCCGGGAACACAGGAAACCATGACGGGAATGAAAATACTTACGAGAGGGCATGTGCAGAGCGGTTTAAGATCTATGAGCAGTTCGGTCTGACCTACGATGCCGCTGAGGATGAACTGTATTATAATGGAAAGACAGTGAGATGGTTTGAGGACTATTATCCGGTGGGAAATGACGCGCAGGAACAGGCGGGGATTGACTTTTGGAATGAAAATGGGGTAGTGGACGTATATGCAGTCAGGGATCTTGACGATTTTGTCCGGGCCGGTGACGGCTCCTATGACCCCGGCGGTAAGCTCACAGGTTTACGGGAATTTACGGAGGAAGAATTTGCGGCCCGTGATATAGAGGCGATAAAAAATCCGCCCCTGCCCGTTACGTTCGCCGGAAATCCTGCATCTGCGGAAGAGATGCAGGAGATGGCCAAAGAATATGAAGCCTTTGGACTTACTTACGATGCAAAGACGGATCAGTGGTATTTCAATGGTGAAAAAGTCCGCTACTTCCGGGATATCCTGACTTCCAACGGAGAGAGCCTGGGCAGCGGAAAGTTCAGGGGCGCAATGCGTTCCTTTGGAAGCGAAGACGGTACGGTGGATGTCTATCCTGTCCGGGACTATACAAAAGTGAATGATTCCGGCTACGGGACGCTGACGGGAATTGAGACAGAAGAAGTAACATCACAGCGTCCCGGAGAAAGAGCTGACTATACCGTATATGAGCCGTATGGCCTGATCTATGATGAAAAGACCGGCTGTTACACCTACAACGGGAGTATAGTGCGCTTCTTCAATGATCCGGCGGCAGGGGCAGGCTTTACGAACTTTTTTACAGGAACCGTGGACATTGAGGCAGTGCGGAATGCGGACAATAAGCTGACAGGCATTGTGGAGTGTTCGAAGGAGATATATGACTATCATACGGAGAGAGCGGGAAGGATCGACAGTCTGGTTACTGATCCGGGCGGGGCTGGAGAGAGATGAGTGGCTGGAACGCCTGAACTGTTACAATTTGTCATTAGTTCTTCGTGCAGGCAGGCGGCACCGTATCGGAAA
>JAIEKC010000649.1:0-3690 GCA_029064505.1 Acetatifactor sp. | reverse complement strand
CTATATTTTGACTTTCTGCCATTTTGTGACCTCCACTCTTAATTACATTTCTCCTGCCAAAAGAATGTGTAATATGTTCCCTCTTTCTTTTAAATCACAGTGTTACACTTCTATCAAAATATAATCTCTTTCCATAGTGCCGCTGTCTACTTTCCTTAGTATCAGTTCAGACAGGTCACTGAACTGTTACGATGATGCACAACTACGCCTGCAGGTCTTGCAAAATTGCAATTATTGACTTCGCTGGAGGGGCGTCCGGACTGTTACATGTTGATACGGAAGGGCTTTGATCTGTTACAGTTGTTCAAGACAGGCCCGGATTTCGGCACACACGGCACGATCATTCTCAAAGATCTTCGCAAACAGACGTTTCAGCGTTTCCTGTGTTTCCTTTTGCATGATCAGATCTGCGGACTGCCGGGTGATATCATATCCGGTTCTGGGTCCCACACCAAGCGCACCCCATATCTTCCATCCGATACCATGTGTTTCGTCATTTTCTTCCATGGTATACCTTTTATAAAAGACATCCCTCAGCCGATCCTGTATTTCCTTATCTGTGCATATATCGCACAACAGATTATCGGTTCCGCCGAAGCTTTCAGCGGCATGCCATCTTGCTTCGATGGGCACACCGTTGATACCGCACATCATGCCGGCAATGTCCATGGCGTTTTCCGCCGTCACATGATCCAGCGCATCCATGATCACGCCTTCAAGCGCCGCATGCTCCTCGTAGGACAGGGCGGTTACGATGCGTTCCAGAAGTTCTTTGCAGGACATGTCAGGCGCAGTATTGCCGGTGATGACAATGGCATCACGCAGCGTGGAATGCCAATGATCGGTCAAAGCGTGAAACTGTGAATCCAGACCGTATACGGTATCTGCGTCATAGCCCACTGCAAGGATCCATTCCATTTCGTTTTCCAACCGCAGCAGGGTCGGGAAACCATTATCCAGAGAGCTTTTGATTGTGGAAAGCACCTCTTCCCGTGGGCTTGTACCATCCAGGCGCAGATAGGAGAACCCTGCAAACCGGGCCAGTGCATTTACAAAACCGTCGTCCCAGCGCCAGCCTTTGGAAAAGCCCGGCAGGGTATGGGGATCCACGGTGTCATCCCAAGGATAGTCGAAACCGAACGCCAGTGTCGATGCCGTCAAAAGACAGTGGTAAATGGATCCCTGGTGATTTTCCAGCGGATGCTCGCCGCAGGGACTGCAATGGACGCAGTAGCGGCGGTTGGTCACACACCAATAGGGTGTTTCTTCCGTATATCCGCGGGCCATGACCAACGCAGACGCAAGAGCTGCAGTGAAGTTGTCCGATTCCGCCCCCACCGGAAAGGGTACCTGATGTTCCAGTATTTTTTTCATATTTCTGTGACCTCAGCCTTTTTGTTCGGCGTTCGTGAAGCAGGTTTCCTCTGTCACGGAACGCTCAAAGGCTTCCTTTCTATACCTTATTTTTATCGTAAGGAACTGTCCTTCCCATATTCCTTGTCTTTTTCTCCGCCAACACTGCTTGACGATCAGTTACACAGCCCGCTATGCGCCTGATCATCAAGTGGCACTGTCAAAGAAAGATCCTGCAGACTATCGGCAAGTTATTTTTTGACAGTTCCTAACTGTTCAGAACCTTCTGCTCCGAAACGCATTCGAAATGACCTGAAACGGACTTTCCTGACCGCAGTTATTATCGCCCGGCCTCATCCATCAATATAGACTCCCGGAACTTCTTTGTGCCTGATTTTGCGAGAAGATTTTTTGATGGTTATGCACAAATTTATGCCAGATACACTTTGTGTATCCTGGACGTGGAACATATGTCCCGTAAATTTGCTTGCAGCCGGCGGAAAATCGGCCGCAAAGGCAGGCGTAGGAGAGATTCCGGGAGGCTGACAATTCGGTATGGCGATAAGAGAGCGTTACACATCCCCATCCGATAATCCGCGGATACAGTCATACGCCCGTTCATCGTGAGCCTTCATCCGCTCAATCTGTTCGGCGAACAGACGGCGGTTCTCTGCCTTGGCCAGCTGACGTGTCTGGGCCTCGCCCCGCTCCCAGCCGCCCAGAACGGGGATCATTTCTTTCCAGATGATTTCCGGTATCCCCTCCAGTTCCCCTGCGGCGGCATTCAGGCCCGGTGCCATTGCAGGGTGCTGCTCTGCCAGTCTGCGCAAATACTTTGCCGCGTGGCAGCGGCCGTCGGAGAGGCAGTCCATGGCGTCACCGTGACACATCATGCGCTCCACCAGCAGGGGGAAGACCGCATCGGCCGAAAAGTCCCGGTCAGACAACAGGGCGTTCTTCCAGGCATCATAGGCCAGAATGCCCTTGGCATAGGTTCCGCACATACGCCCCTCCAAAGCCTCCGCCGCGTTCCGGAGCGCTTCTCCGGGAGTGAGCGCGGGAAAGCTTTCCGTGCCGGTGGCGATCAGGGCGGTGGTGTCGGGATTCTCCCACCAGTCCCCGGCGATGAAATAACCGTTTTTCCCGAACCGGACGCTTGCCTGGTATTCCGGATATTCCTGGAATACATTCCATCCCATCAGCACATTGCCTCCTTCCTGATAGCCGGTTATAACGCAGGCCTCCGGAGGGCCTATGATGCCTAGGGCGATGACCGGATTCCCTGCATCGATCTCCCGGCGGATGAAGTCCATGAAATCTTCCTTTTTCGTCTCCGGCGTGCGGCTCAGGAGCTTAAACTCCCGCTCCATGGCCCGCATACCGCAGCGGAATACCTTTTCGGGATCGTCAAAAGTCAGGACTGCATCCACATTGCCGCCGTCCCAACAGGCGGTGTTCCAGGCAAACCGGAAGGCTGCGCCGCTCTCGGCCATGGCCCGTGTGTAGTCAACGCACAGCCCCAGGTATTTTGCGCAGGAATGGATGCACATGGGAAAGGGGGTGCATCCGTCCTGACCGTAAGCTACTTTGGGAACACCGTATAAGATTGCATTGTCGTGTTTTTCCATCTTAATCCTCCATGCCGCCTTCGGCGTCAGATCATTCATGCGAAATATACCATGTTTTCGGCATTTTGTCCATCTCTGCATCGTTGTTGCCATCGTCCCGTCTCTTCGGAAGCGCCGCGCCGTATACCCCCGCGCACAGCCGCACCCGGGCAAGCACAGGGGTCTCGACGCGAAACTTGGAGGGCGTATAACCGGTATGTCGTCGGAAAGCCCGGGAGAAGACGGTTCTGCCGGAGAATCCGTAACTTACAGCGATGTCAAGGATTGTTCTGTCCGTATCCAAAAGCTCCCGGGCGGCATTGGCAATCCTGCGCTCCTGCACATACCGGGACAAGGACTTTCCGGTGCACTTTCGGAACACATCCCGGATATGCGCCAGGGAAAAACCGGTCTGAAACGCAAGCTCTTCCATTAGGATTTCCTCCCGCACACGGCTTTCCACAAAAGTGCATACAGACCAGATCAGAATATAGTGGTTCATATGGTTCGCCATTCACCTCCTGTCCGGATTGCTTCGAAGCAAATTCAGTATAACACAGTCCCGGGATTGCTGCGCAACGATTTTGAGGAATGATTGTACAGATATCATTTTCCTTCACAAGCCTGTCTATGGAGACATTAAAAATCTCACTCCCTCTAAATTGAGGAAGAAGAATGTCCCGCAAGGCGACTCAGCATCCAAAAACACAAAAAACGAGGTTCACCATTC
>JAIEKC010000648.1:0-2905 GCA_029064505.1 Acetatifactor sp. | reverse complement strand
CGATCTGTCTGAGTATGCGGAGTATGATGCGGCAAAGGACGAGCAGCGCGATATCGAGTCGAGGATCGAGGAATTGGAGAAGATACTGAAAAATGCCGAAGTTGTGGTTGAAGATGAAGTGGATCTGGATAAGGTCAACATCGGCTGCAGTGTGAAAATTCTTGATATCGAGTACAGCGAGGAATTTGAGTATAAGATCGTCGGTTCCACGGAGGCGGACAGCTTAAAGGGCAAGATTTCCAACGAGAGTCCCGTGGGCAAGGCACTGATCGGCGGTAAGATCGGCGACACCGTGGAGGTGGAGACATCGACAGGAACTTTTGCGTACAAGATATTGGAGATTCAGAGGAGTAACTAAACTCCCGTGCATTCCGATGTACCACCATAAATAGAAAGTAAGGCAGTAAGGAGAATTGCACACAACCTGCATAGAACATGCAGGTTGGCGTACAGCTGTCTCGCAAAACCATAAAGCAGCATGGTTTTGACTTTGCGGTGCCGGAATGGTATAGGAACTTTTACAGTAAAATTTTTATCGGATAAGGAGTGACAGAAGTGGCAGAAGGACAGAATGCAAATGTACAGGAACAGGATATCAATCAGCTTTTGAAGGTCAGACGGGAGAAGCTCGCCAACCTTCAGGAAGCGGGAAAAGACCCTTTTAAGATCACGAAATATGATGTGACTCATCACAGCGCGGAGATCAAAGAGAATTACAGTGAACTGGAAGGGAAAACTGTCCGCATTGCGGGCCGTATCATGTCCAAACGTATCATGGGTAAAGCTTCCTTCTGTAACATTCAGGATCTGCCCGGAAATATCCAGTGTTATGTGGCAAGGGACAGTGTCGGAGAGGAATCCTATGCGGACTTTAAGAAGTATGACGTGGGTGATATTGTCGGTATCGAAGGGGAAGTATTTACCACAAAGACAGGTGAGATTTCCGTTCATGCGGCAAAGGTGACGCTGCTTTCCAAGAGCCTGCAGATTCTGCCGGAGAAATTTCACGGTCTGACGAACACTGACATACGCTATCGTCAGAGGTATACGGATCTGATCATGAACCGGGAGGTCAAGGAGACTTTTGTAAAGCGCTCCAAAGTGATCAGTGCGATCCGCCGCTACCTGGAGGGCGAGGGCTTCCTGGAGGTGGAGACTCCCATGCTGGTGTCCAATGCCGGGGGTGCGGCGGCCAGACCTTTCGCAACGCATTACAATGCGCTGGACGAAGATGTGAAGCTGCGTATTTCTTTGGAATTGTATTTAAAGAGGCTGATCGTAGGCGGCATGGAGCGTGTCTTCGAGATCGGGCGCGTGTTCCGGAATGAGGGGCTGGATACCAGACATAATCCCGAGTTTACGCTGATGGAGCTGTATCAGGCTTACACCGATTATTATGGAATGATGGAACTGACGGAGAATATGTTCCGCTATGTTGCTCAGGAGGTGTGCGGCACTACGCTGGTACCCTATGCCGAGGAGATGATCGATCTGGGCAGGCCTTTTGAGCGCCTGACTATGGTGGATGCCGTGAAGAAATACACAGGAATTGATTTTGACGAAATCCCGGACACCGAAGCGGCGAAGAAGCTGGCGGATGAGAAGGGCGTTCATTATGAGGCGCGTCATGCAAAGGGGGATATCCTGAGTCTGTTCTTCGAGGAGTTTGTGGAGGAGCATCTGATCCAGCCTACTTTTGTCATGGATCATCCCGTGGAGATCTCGCCTCTGACCAAGAGGAAACCGGACAAGCCGGAGTATGTGGAGCGGTTTGAACTGTTTATCTATGGGCGGGAGATGTGTAATGCCTATTCGGAGCTGAATGATCCCATTGACCAGAGAGAGCGCTTCAAGGCGCAGGAAGCGGCGCTGGCGGCAGGGGACGAGGAGGCCAACACCACCGACGAGGACTTTATGAATGCGCTGGAGATCGGCATGCCGCCCACCGGAGGGATCGGGTACGGGATTGACAGGCTGGTGATGCTGCTGACCAACAGCCCTGCGATCCGGGATGTGCTGTTGTTCCCGACGATGCGAAGTACAACCTAAAAAATCCAGTATTTATGCGGGTTTGAAGGGTGTGGGATGGTCATTTGACCATTATTTTGACCATCAAAAGCAATAGTCATAACAAAGAGTGTACAAGGATATACAATCTTATTGAAAAGCAAAATTAAAAGATAAGCACTACTTAGAGGATATTTTCTAAAGAAATTTAGAAAGTATCCTCTTTTTGCGTTATGGAGAAAAAACATGGAAAGGAGACATAGGTATGACAGGTAAAGAAGCACCTAACAAAAGTAATGTGCAGAAGTTTGTGAGATATGCGGAAGGAGCCAAAATGTATAGTATGGGTTTAAGTAAATTTCAAGAGTTGGCTAAAGATGCAAAAGCATGTTATAAGGTCGGTCAGTTGGTTTTGGTAAATACCGAAATTCTTGATGAGTATTTGGAGACATTCAGAATTGTAGAAGATGATTTTTATAAGTAGGTGAGTATATGGCAGTTATATTATCTCCTCGTGGAAATGAGGCATCCAACATGATGAAACGATTTGTAAGATATGACGAGGCAGCACAGTATTTTGGAATAGATGAAACGCTTATTGTTGCATACGCAAAGGCAGCAGGTGCGGTGTACCAATTATCCAAAATACGATTAATTAAGATTGAACCATTGGAGGACTATATGAAGCACTTAACGAAAGTAGGAAGATCATCTAAGCTAATTCAACGTAAATTTGTGAGAGTAGGTGAAGGAACACTTATTTATAATATTGGACGCAATCGGTTTATTGAGATGGCAAGAGCAGCGGGAGCTGTATATAAGGTAGGTGATAGTAAGGGAAGTAAAGTACTTATTAGGTTAGATGTGGTTTATGAGTATATGGAGCAATTCAGAGAGA
>JAIEKC010000647.1:0-4282 GCA_029064505.1 Acetatifactor sp. | reverse complement strand
AGGATACCCAGAAACAGCACAGCCAGCAACGCCAGCGCCCACAGCACCAGAATCCTTAAGAAAGTCAGGTAATAAAAGCGGATGTAGATCATCATTCTCATTGCGCTGGAGGCGATCATAATAAATGTACAAAATGACATCACTGTCAGAACAGCCTTTAAGACCTTACTCTTACGGAAATAGCTCATGCACACCAGCACAATGATCAGATTCAGAACACTCACTGCCAGAAGCTGGAAGAATCCCTGTCTTGCGTAGCCCGCATAAGTGTACCCTTCCGGCAGTTTCAGCTGTCCCAGAAAAAGTCCCGCGATCTGTACCACGGAAAAGATCAGGTATATAAAGGTCAGCATGACTGTCACGGTGATCGCGATAACAGGTTCCCCTGTGCGGTGGTCCTTTACTTCTTCTTTGATCTGCTTTTTACAGAGATACGCTATCAGCATATAAGAAAAGAAGAACATGACCGCAATACGGAATATGATATTCGTGATATTGGGCAGGTTGATGCCGCCGAAGACCTTCACGATCATCTGCAAAAATACCGCATCCGCACTTGCAAGCAATGCCAGTACGACAAGCAGGAGAGGGACGGATACGGCGAGACCTATCATAACATAGCCCACTGTCTGGCTCTTTCTCGCCGTCCTGCTTTTCTGATATAGCGCTCCGTCCTGCACAGGCCGGGGCAGTTCGCCGATACACATGAAAACAGCCTGTATGATACTGCCCAGATACTTTCCCAGTTTCCATCCGGAGGTATCGAAAAATTGCTTTAACAGCAGGCTCATCAGCAGCAGGAAAATTCCCAATTTATTATAGGCAATGATCCGCCAGTCATCTGTCAGAAACGTGGAAACGCCAAGCAGCATCATGCTCACCACATAGAAAATGCTTCCGCTTTTCAAGGTAGTCCCTAACTTTGATAAGGACAAGAACAAAAGTAAGAGACTGCCTGCCACGAAAAAAGGGTATGTCACCCCCGATCCGTTGTGAAACATACAAAAGGTGTAAAATATGGCATACAAAAAGGCAGCGGGACCGAAAAAATTGTAGTTCTCTTTTAATCGCTTTGTTTCCTCCGTCTCAACATGGCGCGGTTTATTCTGCACCACCGGATAAGGCGCAGGCGCTCCTCCCTGAACAGGGGGCACGGGCTGAAATGCGGCTGTGCCGTATGCGGGAAATGCTGCACTCTGCCCGGAAGCGGTGGCGTTCTGTCCGGGTGCAGAGGCTGTGGTATTCTGTCCGGGTGCGGAGACTGTGGCATTCTGCCCGGCAGATGCATCGGAAGCCGCATGGTTTACATCCGGCTGTCCGGGTGCCATTTCACCGCCCGATGCAGAATCCGCCCCATGGAGCGGATTCTGCTCATATGAAGATACATTATCTGCGGAAAGCTGTGAAGGTTCCGCCCAGGTTCCATGATTTTGATTTTCATTACTCATGATCGTTCTCCTTTTCTATTTCCATTGCTGTCTGCAGCGATCCGTTCCCCATGTTCCGGAATAAAGACCGTGAGCAGTTTGCAGATTGTATTACGGCAGATATTCGCCACGCCGCCATCCATCGGAAGCCGGTTTACAATCCACTCTTCCGGTGAATAACCTCTGTATTCACTGATCCTGTGATTCTCATCTCTGTCTACATAACCGATCAATTCTCCACGGTCATTCTTTGAAACAACACAATGCAGAGACTCATTCCGTTTCCGGTCTGCCGGTTTCATCCGACTCCACGTTCTCGTCCTCCACATACTCCAAAAGGTCTCCCGGCTGGCACTTCAATGCTTTGCATACAGCCTCCAATGTGGTGAAACGGATCGCTTTCGCTTTATTATTTTTCAGGATGGACAGATTGGCCAGGGTAAGATCCACCTCATTCGCAAGCTCAGTCAGGCCCTTCTTGCGCTTCGCCATCATCACATCCAGATTTACAATGATCGACATATCATTTCTCTCCTAATTCTACTCATGGTCACGGAAGCCGGCCACTTTTCCTTCGGTTCCGCACTGTCTGCCGAATGCCGTTTGTGCTCAGTTTCTGTTTGCGGCAGGAAATTTAAATGGTCATATCATTTTCTTCCTTATATCTCACCGCTTCCTCAAATACATAGGCCAACACTTTGCTGAACAGCCCCGCAACAATGAATACAAAGCTCACTACCACCATGGCAATGGTAAGGAAAACGATACATCGAACAAGACTCATGATCACGATAAAGAAACTGACATTTCCCATTCGGCGGAGGCTGGCCACATTTTCCTGTACAAAGCAGTTTTTGGCCAGCACCGTGCGGAAGATCTTCCGCAGCTCACGGATCAAAAGAATGGCGGAAACACCCAGTATAAAATAGATCACCAGCATCGCCCAATAATACCGCTCAAACGGGGGAAGATATCTGCCCGCCCAATGAATGCTGAACGGCAGTGATATAATTACCAGTATTCCCATATAAAACATGAAGTCCAGAAAGAATTTCGTCCAGACAGTGAGCCTCCATTTCCTTCTCTCTATGTCAGTTGTCTGATTTGTACCATGCTTTTTATTATTAAACTTTTTCTTACTTTGCTCTGCCATACCTGTCTCACTTTCACCCGGCTTTTTATAAAGGCATTCCATATATACCCGTGTGAGTCTATCGCGCTTTACTGCTGTCCGGTAGAGATAATATAGCAATACCGGAAATGAATGTCAATATTTTTTTATTGATTTTCAATAAATATTTATTAAATCGCAAAAATTTTAAAGAAATCTTAATAAAAAGACTTAATAGAACTGCAAAAAGAAATACACCCTGCAAATTCTCTGTGGCCAAGATGCTGTCTGGAAATGCAGAAAGAACTGCATAAAATATGATCCTGACGCAGCGGACTGTGTCAAGATCATATAATGCTGCAACCGAACAGCGGACAAGATAAATGGATAGGTTATTTCTGCTCAGAAATTATCACTATGTTGCCTTCCCGCATCCTTTTCTCCACCTGGCTCCGGGACAGTTCCAATATCTCGGCGACCTGCTTCTCCGGACGTATCTTCAAGCCGTAAGGATTATGTATGGTAAGCATGATCCTGTCGCTGCTGCCGCTTCCTGACGTCTCAGAAAAAGAGGCATCTGATCCCGCCTGTACCACATAGTCATAATCCGCCCCGTCAAAATCTACTTCCGCCTTATTCTTTTGAAACAGCCGGATATTCCTGCCATATGCCTCCGCAAACTGCTCATCGTTGCTTAAAAAGCGCCTGTAATCCTCTTTCGGTAAGGAAGCCGGCCTTTGCCGCTCATATATGGCAAGATTCAGCGTATGCCTGCATTTTTCACACTGGTATATCAGCCAGACATCCAGTTTGTTTCCATTGGCATTGACACGGAATTTCTTCGTATTTGTGAAATGTGCTTTCCTGCCGCATCCGGAACAGTTACGAATCACCCGAAAGGATTCCCTGGGAACAATTTCATATTCAATTTTCTTAAAATAGCTCATTTGCATCTCCCGTATATCATAGTTCGATGCGCAGGCTATTACGGATCTTTTATTCTTATATTTGCAATAGCCGCGCTATGCAAAGTAAAAGGGTGTAGTCATAAATATATTTCTCCTTTACCGGATTCTCTTTGTCAGCAGATTCTCTTTCTCCTTGCCGCAGGTGAACGGGGTTATCTTTATTTTCTCCTGCACATGCCTTTACGGCTCAGGAGTCTGCGGTTGAATAAATTGCTGCATAAACTCAGTGTAGCAAACAGCGTCAAATACAGATACCTTAAGCTTTTTTACAAAAAAAAATGAGCCAACCGCAAAAGTCAGCTCACATTTGATCTTTTTTCCTGTCTGATAATCCTCTGTATGCTTTTTTCGGATAAATAGTACCTGTCTGCCAGTTTGGGAATAGATGTTCCCGACAGATAATCTCTGTAGATCAGCGCATTCCTTGTCTGCAGTTCGTCTCTGTAGGCCGTCCCGGTTCCCCACTGCTGTCTGTTCTCCTGCTTTCTCGGAATATAGACATTCGTTCCGTCAACATACTGCTGTATCAGCTCTATTACCTCATTGGGCAGAATTTCTTCTGCTCTTATATAGCCCATGTCTGCCTCCTAAATAATTTGTTTTTTAGGATCCGCATTGGCTATAACAATTAAATTACATAAGGATATTCCCCATGCGTACCGGCTCATTCACTCCCAGAACGTGTTTGAAAAGTGCTCTGAGGCAAATAGGTCAATACACCGGAAACAGCGCCTGTTGTCTTTGATTGCAATAGCCAGTGCTATGCAGACATAACA
>JAIEKC010000646.1:0-7095 GCA_029064505.1 Acetatifactor sp. | reverse complement strand
CCCAATTTGGTCACCGTAGCCCCACTACGCCTCCCCAATTGGGTCTTGCATCCCACAAAGTGTGACGCACACCCCGGAGAAAGCATTTTTCAAACACGCTCTAGTTCCCTGCAGCTCTGCAGCGACTAGAGTTTTACCGGGCAGAAGAGGTTAGGGTTACTGCCTTGCAGATTGCCGCGGAGCAGCTTAACGGAACAGATCTGCCGCTGCCTGCATCCGTTCGACTATATGTACACCGAAGGGACAGCGTGATTCGCATCCGCCGCACTTGATGCAGTCTGCGGCATGTGCCGACAGAGCATCATAGTGGGCACGGACTGTGGGAGGAACGGTGTCCTGCATTTTTGCCAGATCATAGAGTTTGTTCACCATGGCAATATCGATTCCTGACGGGCAGGGTGCACAGTGGCCGCAGTAGGTGCATTGTCCCACATAGGCATGGCGGGGAGCGTTTGCGAGGACACTGGCATAGTCCTTTTCCTCTTCGGAGGCTGTCTCATAGGCCACCGCAGCCGCCACATGCTCCGGTGTGTCAAAGCCTGCCATGACACTGGCAACCGCAGGCCTGGTCAAAGCATAGTGAAGGCACTGCACCGGAGTCAATGCCACACCGAAAGGAGAAGTGTCCGCAGAGAACAGTCTTCCGCCGGCATAACCTTTCATCACCGTGATCCCCACACCGTTCTGCTCACAGATCCGGTAAAGTTCAGCCCGCTCCGGAGCGATCCCGCCGATGCTCTCCGCGTATTCCTCCTTGAAGTAGTCATTGAGGTCTTCGCTGGGCGGAAGCATATCAAAAGCCGGATTGACGGAAAAGAGCAGCATCTCCACTTCGCCGCTCTGAGCCGCAAGCTTTGCCACATCCGGATTGTGTGTGCTCAGGCCGATGTGGTGGATGATTCCCTTCTCTTTCAGACCTTTGACGTAAGCGATAAATTCTCCCTCCATGATCCGGTGAAATTCTGCCGTTTCATCCACAAAGTGAATCATGCCGAGATCAATATAATCTGTGCGTAATCTGTCAAGAAGGTCCTGAAATGCTTCCTGAACTTTTCCCAGATCCCGTGTACGCACGTACTGGCTATTCTGCCATGTGGAACCGATATGTCCCTGAATGATCCAGCGCTCACGCTGCCCTTCCAGGGCGGCGCCGATATTGGAGCGCACATTCGGCTCAGACATCCAGCAGTCTAGAATATTGATCCCCGCCTGTGCGCAGTGGTCAATGACCTCTTTTACCTCCGCTGTGTTATGGCGCTCCAGCCACTCGCCGCCGAGACCGATTTCGCTGACCTCTAATCCGGTTTTCCCAAGTGCCCGATAATTCATCTGTGAATCCTCCTGTTCTGTTAACATATACTTTCGAAATCTCCAATACACTGATTCCATTATACAATGAAAAGCATGTGTTGGATAGAGAGATATATTTTTGGCAGGGAATTTATGGGCAGCTGGCAGAATGTCAGGGGGAATCTTCCGGTTCAGGAAAAAGATGATATCCGAAAGATGGCGGACTGTGTGGAAAGGCACTATAGAGAGAAAGAAACTGATCTGTCAGAAGTGGAACAGATATGGACGCTTGCGTATACATGGCTGGAGCTGGATGAGAAAGAAAAGGGATTTTACTGGTATAAGCTGACAGCGGACAGAATCAGGAAAGAATTAGGAGTGGGTGATCCCAAAGTATTATAATACTTTGGGGGAGGGTAGCCATTGTCGGAGGAAGTGTCAATAAAACTACCTTTCCCCAGTATTTTATTCCTGCGGGATAGCTATTGGATATCCTTTCCACAGTACTTTCGGTAAGCCGCACTGATTCCGATCACGGCATAAACCATTCCCAATGAGAGCATCTTAACATTCGGACAGCCGTTTGCGATGATGTCCGCGCCTTCCGCATAACCGAAGGGTGTGATGTATTTCAGAAATTCCGCATCCTTGGAGATATTGGCGGCAATGTTCAAAAAGTACATTACAGCGGCGATTCCCAGACCGATCCCAAGCCCGCTCCGGCGCAGAAATGCAGAGAATCCGAAGCAGATTCCCGCTAATTCCAACTGAACCAGAAAGTAGGCGAGATGCAGCATACACAGTTCTTTCCAGAGAAACTCTTCTCCAATGGCGGCAACGGATACCGCCGATAATGTGAAGACAGCAGCGTTCATGATCACGATCTGGAATATAACGGCGAAGAGCTTTTGAGTGATGATCCACGGTCTGCTTACGGGATGACTCAGCAGGAACTCTGCGGTCCGTTCCTTTTCCTCTTTTGCAAGCGAGCTGACGGCGATCAGCGCGGCGAAAAATGCTCCGCCGATTCCCAGTATATTGCCGCATTCTACAGAGTAGAAACCAATCAAAGTACCGAAATTTAATCTGTCCATGCCGAAAGCGGAAGTAAATGCGCCCATGGAGGAAAACATTTCGTTTACCCCCTCCATTTCCTCGCTCATCTCCGGATACATGAGTACGCAGAGTACTATAAAGAAACCGATAGATGCTGTCCATATGGCAAGGGTTTTCCAACCCTGTTTCAGTTCATGCTTCAGTAAAGTCATATTGATGCCGATCTGCGCGTTGCGGCGCGCTCTTACAACGGAAAAAGTTCTGTTGTCATGAATGGGCAGCTGAATACACATTTTTATTCAACCATTCATAGATAAGTGCTTTGCCAGCCAAGGTTCCTAACTTTCGTAGTAATGCATAAAAATTTCTTCCAGGTCAGGTTCTGTGACAGACAGATCCGTAATATCCTCTTCCGAAAGTCTTTGAAGCAGGCATTTGATATTTCCACCATAGAGAAAACTGCAGGAGTCCTCCGTCTTTTGCAGATTGCGTATACCGTTCAGGCCGTCCAGGGATAGCCTGCCATGAACGATGATCTGCTTGGTGTTGGTCCGGGCCAGGGCTTCCACGCTGTCACATGCGATAATATGCCCTTCCCGAATGATGGCGGCTCTGGAACAGTTTCTTTGGATTTCCGATAAGACATGGCTGGAAAAGAATATGGTCGTACCCTGGCGGTTCTTCTCCCGGAGAATCCGGAAAAATTCATGCTGCATCAATGGATCAAGGCCGCTGGTGGGTTCATCCAGGATCAGAAGCTTTGGATCATGCTGCAGAGCTGAGACAATACCAACCTTCTTGCGGTTGCCGAAGGACAACTCCTCTACTTTGCGGGAGGGGGTCAGCTGAAGCCTGTCACAAAGGAGCCGTGCTTCAGCGGAACAGTCCTTACCGCGCAGATCTGAGGACAGCTTCAGGATATCCCTGACTCTCATACCGGAATAGAAGACAGCCTCCGAGGGCAGATAACCTACGTCTGATAAAATCTTCTTTTTTTCCTTATAAATATCCATGCCCAGGATATCCGCATGTCCTGATGTGGCGCGCACCAATCCCAGCAGAGTGCGTATCGTGGTGGATTTCCCGGCTCCGTTGGGGCCGATGAAGCCGAAGAATTCGCCCTGCTTTACAGTCAGGTTCAAGTCGATAATTCCCCGTGACTTCCCGTAATATTTTGTCAGATTTACCGTTTGAATCGCAACCATGTGATCCTCCTTGCGGAACAGTCATTTGATTCCTGTGACAGTGCAGCACAAAAACAGACAGAACTATTCCTTTCGCAAATAAATTGATTTCCAGAAATCTATCAGCTTCATAAAATCATGTTCTATTTTATCCACGTCCATTATGCCAAGCTGCATTACTTCCCAAAGATAACCTTCTGTAGCCCAGAGCATATCCCGATACATCATCTCCAGATCCAGCCCGGGCCTAAACTGCTCGGGGCAGAAGTTATACTTTAAGGGATTAGACTTATAATTGGCATACTTTGCAATAGTCTTCTGAACGTCAGCACTAACGGCAGGGTCTTTTTCATAAAAGGCTTTCAGGGCAAAGGTTCCCAGATCAGGATACCGCCGCATAAGTTGGATTTTAGTCAGCGTTCCCCTGTACATTCTGGCAAATAGATCGCTCTCTGCATAGCAGCCGCTTTTCTCCAGTGTATCAAGGGTGATTTCTTCGCATCTATTCCAGAGAAACAGATACAGTTCTTTCTTGTTATGAAAGTAATGAAACAGCAATGATTTACTGATTCCTGCGGCATCGGCGATCTCACTCATGGGACTCCGTTTATAGGAATTTTGCGAGAAGATTCGAAAGCCCGCATTGATAATGGCTTCCTGTTTTTCTATAGGCAAGGAAAAAAATTTGTCATTCATAAGAATCTCCGGTTCAATGCTCTGCGGCGTCCTGTACCGGAACAGTAACGGCATATTTCAGGAGTTCTCGGTGTAATACATTAACCGCAGCGGTTAATACTAATTATATCCCGTTGACCGTTTTTGAGAAGACCCTAAAATACGTATTTTAGATCTGTTCCACCAAACTTTTCATTTTGACCTGTCTTCCAATACAAATCTTTCCAAAATCCATTTACCAATCAGTCCTTTTTGCAATATATACGCGTGAACGAAAATATTTGCCGACCTAAATGTATAACGAGTGAACGCATCGGCAGTGTTGAACAGAAAGTGGCAGATAAATGCGTTCACGAGTATAATAAAGTCGGATTCCTGACATCATTTCGCACAGGATGTCAGGAATTTCAGTATTTCCACTGCTACAATAGGGTAATACAGAAAGGGGAATGCCTATGGACTGGATCGCGGGATTACAGCGTGCCATTGATTATACGGAAGCGCATCTGACAGAAGAGATTGATTATGAAGCTGTGGCAAGGGAGGCCGCCTCGTCATCCTTTCATTTTCAGAGAATGTTCAGCATGCTCTGTGGTTATACTCTGGGCGATTATATCCGTATGCGCCGATTGTCTCTTGCGGCAGACGAGCTGTATCGGACAGGCGGCAGGGTCATCGATATTGCGCTGAAATACGGTTATGATACACCGGAAAGCTTTTCCAGAGCGTTCACCCGCTTTCACGGCATTACACCCACCAGGGCCCGTCGGGGTGAAAGTGTTAAGTCTTTTTCCCGTCTTTCTGTAAAACTTATTTTAGATGGAGGTAATTTGATGGATTACAGAATTGAAAAGAGAGATGCATTTAAGGTTATCTGTGTGAGAAAGCAGGTCAACCAGCCTCAGGGAGAGACCGCAACCGCCGATATTACGGCATTCTGGGCAGAGTGCAATGAAAGGGGCGTCATGGAAACAATCTGTAAGTATGCGAACTTTGATAATTTGCATGGTATTCTTGGCATTTGCTTTTCCGGTGAGATGGCGGAGTCCGGATTTCCCTACGGGATCGGTGCGGAATATAACGGCCGGCCGGTGACGGAGGAAGGCTTTGACATTGTGGAGATTCCCGCGCACACTTATGCGGTGTTTCAGTGCAGGGGAAAGATGCCGGATGCGTTTAAGGATACTTACAGGAAGATATGTACTGAGTTCTTTCCCCAGAGCAGTGCCTATGAATACGGCAATGGTATTGAACTTGAGGTATATCCTTCGGCTGATGTGCAGAACCCTGACTATACCTGTGAGATCTGGATCGCGGTAAGTGAGAAATAGTAGTTATATGATTATATTTGTACTGTATACATATGCTAAAATATGTTGTATACTTCATATTGACACATGAGCAGAGAAGGTATTTGGGAAAGAGGGTGTTAATATGCGGTTTACCTGTTGTCCTCATTGTGGGAGGAAGCTCATAAAAAAAGAAATAGGCGATGAGGGACTGATTCCTTTCTGCGAAAAGTGCAACATTCCTCTGTGGGATATGTTTACTACAAGTATCATAACAGCAGTAGTCAATGAGTATAATGAGGTTGCGCTGTTGAGGCAGAATTATGTGTCATCCGCCTGCTATGTCTGTGTGGCAGGGATTATGAAAATCGGTGAATCGGCGGAGGATACGGTGATCCGTGAGGTGGCGGAGGAAATCGGTCAGCAGGTGGAGGAAGTGTGCTACATAGGAAGTTATCCCTATAAGAAAAAAGAAATGCTCATGTTGGGGTACAAGGCATCTGTAAAGAAGAAAGATCTCATCCTGTCAAAGGAAGTTGATTCGGCGGAATGGGTTAATTTGGACAATGCTCTGGAGCTTCTGCGGGAGGGCAGTATAGCCTGGCAGTTAGTAAAGACGGTAAAAAATAAGCTGGAAGGAGAAAAGTTACATGTTGGAGTATAGGTACGATACGCAGCTGTTGATTGAAGGGGAAAACCTGGACGAAGATGAGATTACCGATTATATTACCGCTAACTTTCAGGGAGACTGCCTTCTGGCGGTGGGAGATGAAGAGCTGATCAAGATCCATTTTCATACAAACAAGCCCTGGGAGGTGTTGGAATACTGTGCTTCTCTTGGAGAAATCTATGATATTGTGGTGGAGGACATGGACAGACAGGCGAGAGGGCTGAAAGGGTAAAATAAAGTCTTTTTGTGTGACAAGGAGAATGTGCTATGCTTTCCCAAAACTTTTTGGACAGAATGCAGTGGATGCTGGGAGACGAATATGAAGCGTTTCTGGATGCGCTTGGGCAGGAGAGATATCAGGCTCTGCGGTTGAATGCCCTGAAGATCAGATCAGATGGCAGCAGTGCTGCGGATCTGTCAAAAGGGCGAACAGAGTTTGCGCATTTGACGAAGGTACCCTGGGCGGAGAATTGTTATTATTATGAGGCGTCAGATCAGCCGGGAAAGCATCCCTGTCATGCCGCGGGGGTATATTATATCCAAGAGCCAAGCGCCATGGCGCCAGCGGAGCTTTTGGATGTGGAGCCCGGTGAACGTGTGCTGGATCTCTGTGCCGCGCCGGGCGGAAAAAGTACTCAGATTGCGGCAAAGCTGGGAGGGGAAGGCTTTCTGCTTTGTAATGAAATCCACCCGGCACGGGCGAAGATACTCTCTGAAAATGTGGAGCGTCTGGGAATTGCCAATGCCTATGTGACCAATGAGACACCGGAGCGTCTGGCAGAGCTTTTTCCGGAATATTTTGACAAGATATTGGTGGATGCCCCCTGTTCGGGAGAGGGTATGTTCCGTAAGAATGAGGCGGCGTGTGAGGAATGGAGCCGGGAGAATGTCGCCATGTGTGCGGAGCGCCAGGATGCTATTTTGGACTGTG
>JAIEKC010000645.1:0-8855 GCA_029064505.1 Acetatifactor sp. | reverse complement strand
GATGCACCCACAGACGGTACCGCGGTGACGCAGATGAGTCTGGAGATAGGAGGAGATACCATCGTGGTATATCCCGAGGCGAAGGAATTCCCGGAGGAGGCGGGCAGCATGCCTTTTTCCCTTCTGCCGATCAGAGAGCAGAGCCTGTCGCAGGTGGATCTGTCCGGCTATACGCCTGTGCAGTTGACGCAGGTATCCGTCAAAGCGCTTTTAGGCGCCAATGTGGCGGACGGTGACAGGATCGTCTGGAAAAGAGCCGGCGATTCGAAGGATGAATATACGGTCAGCCAGTCCGGAGACAGGTTTGACCTCAGTGAAAGGACCTACAATAATTCCAGCCAGAACTGGGAAATGATCGTGGGTACCGGTGATCAGCTGGATACCGGCGCCGTAAGGTATTCTCTGCCGGTAAAGATCGCAGAATCTAAAAACTGGCTGATCCCCACTATTTATGTCCAGAATGAGCAGGGAGTCCGCACGGCGCTGCCGGAAGTGGATGCAAATGCCACTACTTACCTTGCCCGCTATTATGACTATAACAGAGACGACCGTGAGATGCGCATTAATGCTGCCACCAGTGAGGCAGGGGCGGTCAGCAGCGCCTATGTAAGTCTGAGGGTCAATCCTGTTCTGTTTGGAGGGACTTATCATCTGAGGGCTTTTGAAGGCAATCACGCTACGGCGGCGGAGGCCATGGCGGCAACGGAAATTACGGATAAGATCTTCTGCGGGGACATGACACAGACCAATGCGGGCTATCTGCTGCAGCGTTACAGCGACAGCTGGATCACAGTGGTTTCTTACGATGCCGGCGGAAATGTGACAGGATGTCTGCCTTTTCAATTATATCTGAATACGCAGGGATATTCTCTGAGTTACTACTATCTGCAGATGATGAACAGCAACGGCTATCTGACATCCGGAATGGTGCAGACTTCAAGTTCAAAGAGTGCGGACGGATGCGATTACAGAACCTATACATTGTATAAAGGCTATGCCGCAAACGGTACATACTATCAGAGATTTGCATTCAGCAAGGACGGAGTAGCCAGCCCGGAATCTGTCACGGGAGCGTATCTGGGACTTTACAATTCCGTGGCGGAAGCTGTGGCTGCCGGTGCAGCGGACATTAAGGCGGATCTGTTCGGAACAAAGGGATATGGCGCGGACTACAGCAACGGTGTCTATATGACGATCATAGCCGGGGCGGACGGTTCCCCGGATCAGACGGTCTGGAAGTACTGCATTAAGGCGGAAGAAGGAACGGTTTTACCCAGTTCAGGCTCCGGTTTGAACAGCGGTTCGCAGGTAAATTTCTACCAGTTTAAGACAGCAGACGGTACTTATATTCCCTGTTATCAGGTAAGCGACAGGGATGATTCTTACGGTGAGTACAATTATCTGACGGTACTGGTTGGCGGGGATGTCACCGATGCACAATTGGCAAACCTGGCACCGGAATTCTATATTTCCTCCGGTGCAAAGCTTTATGCGGCAGGGAGCAGTGCGCCGGAAGTCAGCGGAGAGAGCTTCCATGATTTTAGCGACACAGTGCAGTACACCGTGTCCGCGGAGAACGGTGAGAACGCGAAGAATTACTGGGTACAGGTAGTCCGGGCGGCGGACGGCGCCGGTCAGCTGTATATCAACAGTCTGGCGGATGTCGATGCGGGTACGCAGGTGCGGGACGGTGTGATCTACTCCACCCGTGAGGTGATGCTGGACGGATATCACTATAATGTACATGACATTTTGTTTGCCAACATGGGTACAGACGCCATAAAAAAGCTGTCCGTAGAGCTGGTATCCGATACGGTACAGCTGAATGATTACTGGACCCTCAAGGGCGATGAGGATCTGCCCGGCTTTGCGGGCACTGTGGGTTACCAGCCGGCAGCCGACGGTTCCATACCTTCGACAGGCGGTGATACGGCTTCCTACGGGGAACTGTGGAATCTGGCTAAGGTGCGCCTGACGGCAAAGAGCGGCGTGGCTGCCGGTACGGATGTGTCCGGCACGCTGACCGTGAAGTCCGAGGGAAAGACGCTGATGGTGCTGACACTGACCGGTACCGTGGGCAATCCCTCCATTACTACCACGGAGATTCCGCAGGCCGTTCAGTATGTTCCTTATGGAACCATGATCCAGAACAGCAATAAGTACAGCTGGAACCATGTGAGCTATGAGCTGTACAGCGGTTCGCTGCCTGCAGGTATGACCGTAAAGCCTAACGGTGAACTGTATGGTGTGCCCAGGGAGATGGGAACGTTTACCTTTACCGTGAGGATGACCAACAGCTACAGTTCCTTCGGCAGCAGCAGTAAGACGTACACAATGGTGGTCAACAGGAACACAGATGCAAACGTTGACGGAGCCACCGATTCCGGATATGATCTGACCCAGCGTGTACAATATGCTTATTCTGCTGATGCGGGTGATCAGCTGCTTGTTTCCCAGGGTGTCTACGCGGAGTTTGTGGATTTATATCTGGACGGTGTGAAATTGACAGATGGAGTGGATTACACTTCCGAATCAGGAAGCACCAGAATCACCATTTATGCCCAGACACTGACCAACGGTATGGCGGATGGCACACATACGCTGGGAATGGAATTCCGTACACAGGGCACGGACATCTTAAAGAGAGCGGCGCAGAACTATGTGATCGGAGGAAGCGGTTCCGGTAGCAGTCAGGGAAGCGGCAGTGAAGATGACGGGGACAATGATGATGGCAACAGCGACGGCGGCACCGGAAGCCAGGGTGGAGCCGTGACAGACGGCGAACATGCGAAATACACAGTAGTCAAAGGTGATACCCTGAGCAAGATCGCCAGAAAACATGGTATCAGCCTGGCACAGCTACTGGCATGGAATTCCCAGATCAGGAATCCTAACCTGATATATCCCGGTCAGATCATCACGGTAGGATATATACAGGGTGTCGGTGTGACGGCCCTTTCTCCGGACGGCGCGGTATACGATGAGGTAAAGAAGGGAGACTGCCTGATCAAAATCGCGAGGAGGAACGGAGTGACGCTGAAATCAGTCATAGACATGAATCCTGAGATTGCAAAACAGAAATATATTTATCCGGGTCAGAAGGTCCGTGTAAAGTGATGAAATAATAAAACAGAGAAAGCCAGCCGGGATCATTGCCCGGCTGGTTTCCTTTTACGGGCAATATGGAGAGCATGGAAGGAGGCGTTAATGACCGGAATGAGCTTTGCGGAAAGAGTGCAGCTCCATGAACAAAACTTACCACAAAGTAAAGCACCCCGCACATCAGTGGCAGGGGTGCTTTGACTTTTTCGGGGTTTTGGTACATTAGGTGCTATTCCAACATCTTCTTTAACTCATCCATAAAGGTATTGACATCCTTAAATTCCCTGTACACGGATGCGAAGCGCACATATGCCACGGGATCCAGTTCCATCAGTTTGTTCATCAGCATCTCTCCGATGACCTGGCTGGAGATTTCCTTTTCCTCGCGGTTGGAAATGTCATTTTCCACTTCATCCACAAGGTTGGTGATCTGCTGGGCGCTGACGGGCCGCTTATGACAGGCGCGCAGCACCCCGGCCTCTATTTTGGAGCGGTCATATGTTTCCCTGTTGTTATCTTTCTTGATGATGATCAGAGGGATCGTCTCGATCTTTTCATACGTGGTAAAGCGTTTGCCGCAATCATCACACACACGGCGGCGGCGAATGGAATTATTATCGTCTGCCGGTCTGGAGTCTATAACTCTTGTATTTTCGTGACTGCAAAAAGGACATTTCATGTACTTTTCCTCCATCGTGCATACTTTAATAATAATTTATCATTTCCGTCACTTAATGTCAATTAAAATGACACGCTCCGGAGCGGAGATAAGGTATGCGGCAATGGTTCCGACAGTAGAAAAGACCTTTTTCGGATCGTTATATTGCTGTCAGCACCTGATGTCGACCAAGATGATATCCGGTCCGATCTGGCAAATGTCTTTGAAAGGAATCACAATATCCGGTTCACAGTTCAGAAATCCCAGGAACCTGTTGCTGCCGGGCACTATGATCTTCTTGATGCAGCCTGTGCACTGGTCGAATTCCAGATCCGAGACCTTTCCCAGTTTTTTGCAGTCCTTTGTATTGATCACATCCTTACATTTTAATTCGGAAAACAGCATGCCATGCCTCTTTTTTGCCGTTGTTTTCAGTATATGTCTCAGAGGGGGATTTTAGAAGGGCAGTTTTACGCTGACAGGTAAGTCCGCATGGTGCGCAGCGCGTTCTTCTCCAGTCTGGAGACCTGCGCCTGTGAGATGCCGATGGTCTCGGCCACCTCCATCTGTGTCTTGCCCTCAAAAAAGCGTAGGGAGATGATCTCGTGTTCTCTGGGATTCAGTTTTTTCATCGCCTCACTGAGAGAGAGATTTTCGATCCAGGTCTCTTCCTTATTCTTCTTGTCGCTGATCTGGTCCATGACATAGAGTGTGTCGCCGCCGTCCGTGAAGATGGGTTCATAGAGGCTCATGGGATTCTGGATGGCGTCCAGCGCATAGACGATATCTTCTTTGGAGATACCTACCTCAGAGGCGATCTCCTCGATGGAAGGCTCCTTCATATTTTTGCGGGTCAGGGCTTCTTTGGTATAGATCGCTTTGTAGGCGGTATCCTTTAAGGAGCGGGACACCCGGATGCTGCTGCTGTTGTCCCTGAGGAAACGTCTGATCTCGCCGATGATCATGGGGACCGCATAGGTGGAAAATTTTACATTGAGCGATGAATCAAAATTGTCGATGGCCTTGATAAGGCCGATGCAGCCGATCTGGAACAGGTCATCCACATTTTCGTTGCTGGAAGAAAAGCGCTTGATCACACTGAGTACCAGGCGGAGATTGCCTTCGATATAAGTTTCCCTTGCTTCCTTGTCGCCTTCCTCGATCTGACGGAACAGCGCTTCCTTTTCCGCAGCCTTTAAAAGAGGAAGTTTTGCAGTGTTCACACCGCAGATTTCTACTTTTCCCAGTGCCATTTTCGGTTCCTCCCTGTATGGTTTTCTTCTCTGATATTTTGTAATAAAAGTATGCACAGGGAATTGCTGCAATATTCTTGGTAAAATTTGAAAAAAGTTATCTTTTGCGGCGGACAGAAAGTGAGGGCGCAGGCGGATCGATCCGCAGTTAAGTCAGACGGGGCAGCATGAGAGCCGATGTATAAGGTTTGGCTGCCGTTCATACGGAGGAACGTGTCGGTACACTACTTTACTTTCCTCAGAAAACGGCGAAGACACAGAAGATACAGGATCGTCTGGGTCAGCTGGCTGGCAAGGATTCCCCAGAGATAGCCGGTAATACCGCAGGCGGGAACTGCCCAGAATACGAAGCCGAGACGGATCAGCAGGCTGAGCACATTCATGACGAAGATATGCGCCGCCATTCCAAGGCCCTGGAGGATACTGGACAGGGTGGTATCCAGATAGAGGAAGGGACAGATGAAGCCGAGGGTGGTGATAAAGTGTCCCGCCAGAGCGCTGTCAAATAAGAAATTTCCCATCCATTGTCCCAGAAACAGAAACACCAGCATGCACGCAGCTCCCAGCATTCCGCAGTATTTTACGGTGCGCAGGGCGGCGGAACGGACTTTTCCCAGATCTCCCAGCGCGTAGCTCTCTGAAATAATGGGCAGAAGCATCACCGACACAGAATTTGTCAGGGCGTTGGGAAAGAAGATCAACGGCATGGCCATGCCGGTGAGGACGCCGTAGACGCTCAGTGCGGTGGCATTGTCGTAACCGTACATGCGGAGTCTCGCGGGAATGGACACGGATTCCACACTCAGCAGCAGGTTCAGCACGATGCGGTTGGCGGTCAGCGGCAGCGCCATCTGGAGCAGAGGGCGGTATATCGCATTCGAATGCGGAATATGTAAGAGGGAAGCGGTATCGCCTCTGCAAAGGAGAATGGAGACTATGGATACCAGCATGGAGAAGAATTCACCAATCGTCAGGCCCAGCACAGCCACACTGATGGCCGGTTCCCTGCCGATGGAGAAACAGTAGCCTGCCACGACATAGACGCTGGCAACGCGGACAATCTGTTCCACCAGCTGGGCGGCAGCGGGAAGGCCCGCTTTTTTTATGCCGTAAAAATAGCCGTTGATGCAGGAGTGTACCGCGCTCAGCGGTATGGAGAAGGAGAGGATCCGCAGCATCATTGCGGTCCGAGGTTCCCCCAGCAGACTGCCGGCGATCGGATCGGCAAAGACGTAGATGACACCGTTGCACAGAAGCGACAGGGGAAGGGATATACTCAGCCCCGCAAACAGAGGCTGAAGCGCGCCTCCGGAGTTCCTGTTTTTAAAAGGTTCTTTTGGCGCCTTACCTGCCTGAGGGCCTGTCAGCGCGGAGAGCATCAGTGCGGTGCGTTCGGCTACAAGCTTGGAAATGGCAGTCTGGTAGCCCGCGGCGGTGAGGGAGAAGGCAAGGGAAAGAACAGGATTCAGCAGCTGGTAAATCCCCATTCCCTCCTCGCCGAAGAGACGGGCGAGGTAGATCCGGTAAAAAAAACCGATAATACGGCTTAAGAATCCGGTGGCGGTAAGAATAAGGGTTCCTACGATGAGAGGATGACAATTGCTCTTTTTCATAACTATAAAATGCCTGTTGATACTTTTTCACCATTATATTCCTTCTTTAGAGTTGACAGAACAAAGGGGTGGTGATAATATAGGGTTGGACTAATTCCTAGTTAAATAGTATGAAATACGGCAGCCAATTGAGGGGCATACCCAGGGGACTGACTTATGTCGTCGGCGTTTCCTTTGATCAGGCGACGGAAATGGGGGCGGTACGGTTTGAGACGATGCAGGGAAATCCCCATGGCGGCGTCTGGATATTTTAGTGACGCAATGGAGCGGAACGGACAGCTTATGATTTCGGTTACTGCTGGGGTGGAGGTTAATGAAAAGGGTGTAAGGTACCGGCGAAGATGGCTGTAGAAGGCATACAGAATGGAGGATCGATATGATTTATATGGATAATGCGGCAACCACCAGGACCGCACCGGAAGTAGTGCAGGCGATGCTTCCGTACTTCTCGGAGAACTATGGGAATCCCAGCGCCATTTATTCCCCGGGGTCTGCAAATAAGAAGGCGATCAATGAAGCCCGCAGGACGATCGCGGCGGTCCTGGGTGCAAAGCAGGAGGAGATCTATTTCACGGCGGGCGGTTCGGAGGCTGATAACTGGGCGCTGAAGTCTGTTGCGGAAGCGTATGGAGATAATGGAAAGCATATCATCACCACCGGGATTGAGCATCATGCCATTCTCCATACCTGTGAATATCTGGAAAAGCAGGGCTTTGAAGTGACTTATCTGGGAGTGGATCAGGATGGGCTGGTGGATCCCGATGAGCTGAGGGCGGCCATCCGGCCGGACACGATCCTGATCAGTGTCATGTTCGCCAACAATGAGATCGGCACTTTGGAACCCATAGGAGAGATCGGCGCCATTGCCAGGGAGCATGGAATCCTGTTCCACACGGATGCGGTGCAGGCTTTTGGTCATGTGCCGATTGACGTGGAGGCGCTTTCGGTGGATATGCTCAGCGCCAGCGCCCATAAGTTCAACGGGCCGAAAGGGGTGGGTTTTCTGTACATTCGGACGGGGGTGAAGATCCGTTCCTTCCTGCATGGCGGTGCACAGGAGAGGAACCTCAGAGCGGGAACGGAGAATGTGCCGGGAATAGCAGGCATGGCAGCGGCAGCAGCAAGGGCGGCAAAGACCATGGAGGAAAGGGCATCGCAGGAGACGGCGGTCAGGGATCATCTCATAGGAAGAATTGAAACAGAAATCCCGTACTGCCGCTTAAACGGCCACAGGACAAAGCGGCTTCCCGGCAATGTGAATTTTTCGTTTCTGTTCATAGAGGGGGAATCCGTGCTGATCATGCTGGATATGAAAGGAATCTGCGGCTCCAGTGGTTCCGCCTGTACCTCCGGAGCGCTGGATCCCTCCCATGTGCTTCTGGCCATCGGCCTGAAACACGAGGAAGCGCACGGCTCCCTGAGACTGTCCTTATCCGAAGAGAATACCATGGAGGAAGCGGATATTGTGGTGGAGGAATTAAAAGGGATTGTGGCGAAACTGAGGAATATGTCGCCTTTGTATGAGGATTTTACGAAAAGAAAAAATTTTTCCGAGTAAGTTCTTTCTTGTGTGCGTTCACTGGCTATGCATTTGATCCGGCAGATGTCATCCACAGCAATTAAATAGCCGCGCGGAAGCCTGACAGGCGACATGTGGTTTTTGACAGAAATGTGGTTGAAAAAGCGGGGAACCGGCAAATTGATTTCCGGGAAGAATCATAAGAAGGCAGACGGGGATTTGGAGATTGTATTTAAACAGACAGGAGGCAGCATATGTACAGTGAAAAAGTGATGGATCATTTTCAGAATCCCAGAAATGTGGGGAGATAGAGAATGCAAGCGGTGTAGGGACCGTGGGAAATGCCGTGTGCGGCGATATTATGAGGATATTTCTGAACATAGATGACAAGGGCATCATTCGGGAGGCAAAGTTCAAAACCTTTGGCTGCGGCGCCGCAGTTGCCACCAGCTCCATGGCTACGGAACTGGTGAAAGGGAAAAGTGTTCAGGAGGCGTTGCAGGTGACGAACAAGGCGGTGATGGAAGCCCTGGACGGCTTACCCCCTGTGAAGGTGCACTGTTCTCTGCTGGCGGAAGAGGCCATTCATGCGGCTCTCTGGAATTACGCGGAGAAAAAGGGGATTGCTATTGAAGGGCTGGAAAAACCGAGGAGGACATTCATGAAGTCTGTCGTTCCTGATCTTGCCGAAAGTGTTGCTCGCGCTGCCG
>JAIEKC010000644.1:0-4285 GCA_029064505.1 Acetatifactor sp. | reverse complement strand
TCAAGATTGATCAAGAATAAGACGGTCATGATCATTGCCCACCGTATGCGTACTGTTGCGGGGGCGGATCAGATTGTCGTCCTTTCGGAAGGCACAGTGGCGGAGCAGGGCAGTTCCGATACGCTCCTGAAAAAGGATGGCATCTATGCCCGCATGGTGAAGCTCCAGACGCAGAGCCAGAATTGAGCGATGGAATAAGAAGGGCGATATTCCGTTTATGTTACTGTAAAAGTCCTGTATCTTGTCTTGCGGAAACCGCGCAGTCAAAATGACCTTCCCTGCTCATTTTGCAAGACAGCTATGCACACAAACCGCATGCTCTTGCGGTTTGTGTGCATTCTCATAACGGTTCAGATCCCTGTCTGACTTTTACGAGCCATGACTGTCCATCATTCTGGATTTACACAAATATATTTGCATGTTGGCGTAAACTGTGCTAAAACCACTTTAACACTTTAAACTATCAATGTGTTAAAATTGTTTTTACACAATTCAACAGGAGGCAACATGAAACTACTATTATTGATCCTTTATTTTGCAGTGCTGATCGGTACCGGGCTCTACTTCCGCAAACATGCCACCGATGTCAACGGCTTTGTGCTGGGCGGGCGGGGAGCAGACCTCTGAAGGTGGGGGCTTCTGCCATCATCTGCGTCTTTTTGATCCCTTATACGGCATCGTTGTACAACGGGCTTTCCCGTCTGTTCGGCATGGCTTTTAACATTGACTACTCCGTCTGTATCATACTGATGGCGGTTTTGACGGCAATCTATGTGATCGCCGGGGGATACATGGCTACTGCTATCAATGATTTTATTCAGGGCATCATCATGCTCCTTGGCATCTCTGCTGTCATTGTGGCAGTGTTGAAGAGCAAGGGAGGCAGCTATTTTCTGGGGGGCTTCGGAAGATTGTTCTCTGACCGGATCGATGTGAATGCGAACGGATATGACTTTGTGGTTCCTGCCATGCTGTCGGGGCTGTCGCTTCTGCTGATCGCACTGGTAGTGATCCTGGTGCTGTCCGCGTCCATGTCCACTTTATCATCCCTGGTCATTGCATCCAGTTCCATCCTGACCATTGACTTTTTGAAGGAGCTGGTTTTCCGGAAGATGGAGGAGAAGAAGCAGGTATTCACCATGCGCATCCTGATCGTGGTGTTCATTGCCGTTTCCTCGGTTCTGGCGCTGATCCAGTATAAGAGCTCGGTGACCTTTATCGCCCAGTTGATGGGAGTGTCCTGGGGCGTCCTGGCGGGTTCTTTCCTGTCTCCCTTTATGTATGCGCTCTATTCCAGGAATGTGACAAAGGCTTCCTGCTGGGTCTGTTTCCTGTTCAGCTCCGTGCTGATGATCGCCAATATTTTCTTCCGTCCGTCCTTTCCTGTGATCATGCAGTCGCCCATCAACTGCGGCGCCATTGCCATGCTTGCAGGTCTTGTGATCGTTCCGGTGGTAAGTCTGTTCACTCCGAAGCCGGACAAAAAGCCTGTGGATAACGCCTTTGCCTGTTATGAGGTCAGGACGGAGGTTGCCCGGAAGACATCGCTATAGGGTGTTTGCAAGATGCCTTTCCTCCACCACCGGAAATGATATCTGCATTTCAAATCCCTGTCCCCACCGGGAGCTGACGTGCAGGGTCAGATTCAGATCCCTGGCGATCTCCTTGGCAAGATAGAGTCCCATACCGGTGGCTTTCTTTCTGTTTTCGCCGGAATCACCGGTAAACCCTTTTTCAAAAATATAAGGAAGGTCGCAGCTGCGCACACCGTTTCCGTTATCCCTCACACTCAGGATATGACGGTGATCCTGCTGAAAGGAGCGGAGACACAGTTCAGGATCCCGGCTGCAGTATTTTATGGAATTACTGATAATCTGTCCTAACAGGAAACGCAGACCTCTCCGGTCGGTATAGACCGTTTCATGGGACAGGAGGCACTGCAGTGTGAATCCTTTTTCCTCCAGCAGCGGTCTGTAATCCTCCAGCACTTCCTCCATGCATTCGGAAATGCAGACATGTTCAAATAAATAGTCTTTTCTTGCGCTTTTCAAACGTGCATAGAAGAGTATCTGATCAATGGACTCCTGCATGCGGTTCCGGATGTGATCCAGCTTAAAGGCAATGGGTCCGGGCAGTTCCTCCCGGCGGTTATCCAGAAGCAGTGTCAGCAGGGAAAGGGGTATTTTTATCTCGTGGGCCCAGGCTTCCACATATTCTTCATGATCGTTCCATTGCTCCAGCAGTCCGGTATAAGCGTTTTCCTTTTCCCGCAGGATCCTGCCCAGTGAGAGAATGTGTCCCCTTTGCGGCAGGCTGACGGCTTTTCGCAGCAGTTCCTCATGATGTTCGTCAGGACTGTTGAGAAAATCCAGAAATGCCTGCTCCCTCTTTTGCTCCAGGCGCACCAGTACACAGCACAGAGCGGCGAATAAGACAACGGTAAAAAGCAGGATCACGGTGGCCATGGCAGAAAAGGCCTGCACATCCGCAAGCCACAGAAGTAATGATGCAAAGATATCTATCCCCAGCAGGAGCAGAAGCCAGGGAACATATCGTATCAGAAATTTCAAATCAGTTGCCATCCTTTCTCTCAAGTGTGTTCAGCCGGTAACCGATCCCCCGCACAGGAAGGATCTGCTGACACATGGCAAGTTCTGCCATGGTTTTCTTCAGACGTGTCAGGTTCACCTGGAGAGCGTTCTCGTCAATAAATTCCGTTGTTCCCCAGAGGGCAAGGAAGAGCTCTTCTTTTGACACGACCTCATTCCTGTGGAGCAGGAACGCTTCAAGGATTTTCCCCTGATTCTTCGGCAGGATAACAGAGTTATTGTGGATATACAGGGTATAGGTCAGCCGGTCCAGGAGATAGCCCGGTCCCTCCAGCAGATGGGATCGGCCTTCATATCGCTTTAATACATTGGCAATGCGTGCCAGCAGCCGCTCCTTTCTGCAGGGCTTTGTCAGATACTCGTCTGCTCCCAGATCCAGAGCGTGCAGCTCGTCCCGCATCTGGTCCCGGGAGGTGAGAACGAGAACAGGAAAGGAGCTTTTCTGCTTGATCTCCCGGCAGATCTGAAATCCGCTGGTCTCCGGAAGATTTAAGTCCAGAAGGATCAGATCGGGGGAGAGGGACAGAAGCGCATCGGCTGCATTTCCAAAGTCAAGGATTTCATCCACCTGGTAACCTGCCTTGCGCAGGATATCGGACAATTCTTCCCGCATATAAAGTTCGTCTTCTACAATAGCGATCCGCTTCATGGAAATCCTCCTTTTCATTTCAAATAGCCTCTCGGAATCACCCTTGCACCTGCTTTTGCGGCCGATTTTCCGCCGGTAGCACGCAAATTTAATCAACGTACGTTCCACATACGCCTCATAAATTTCCCGCCTGGTTTTGGCAGATTTCCCGGCTCTGAACAATATATGATCTCAGTGACAGCCTGCCGCTCATTCTTCCCGTTCCGGCACCATCAGTGACAGAAGATAACGGTCACTGGAGCGTTTCACGGCCGCCATATAGATATATTCTATCACACAGAGCGTTAAAATCATAGCCGCGGATACGATCATCATTTCTGCCAGATTGTCCTTTGCCCCGGAGGATAAAATTCCGGTGAGCAGCGCCCGGACGCCGAACAGGCTGCTGAGAACGGCAACGGCAGCAGGAAGGCCGAAATACCAGTTGATCTGCTTCCTGGCGGATCGGCACAGGGTATCATAGGCAGCCCCCAGACGGATCAATATCTGGTAACGCCGGCCGGATTTCTGCTGGCTCATGAGAAACTGTACGCCGATGACCGTGTTTGCTATGATCAGGAAAATGATCGCAAGGTAGATCGTAATATAGCTGGAAGCCACCATATAAAACAGCTGACGCCCCATATTCTGCAGATAGCTTTCATAGGACAGGCCTGCCTGGCTCAATTCCCTGTTCATGTCCGATATGGCGGACATGAGATCCGCATTTCCGGCATCCTCTTTTGACAAGATGCCATTGAGATAAACACTGTAATCTCCCTGTGTATAATATTCAAATGTCTCGTCCGGAAGGATCAGGGCAAAGGACAATGTGATAGAGCGGTCTGTGACCAGATTCGTGGTCTGTACGGTTCCAGTCAGGCGGAGGGGATCGCCGGCCAGGAAAACTTCCGGTTCTGTTTCCAATATCCGATTCAGTATTCTGCTTCTGTCACTGGTAGTAAATTCACTGTCCATATACACCGCGGCTTCCTCCGCATCCAGTTCCAGAGCGGGCAGGTCTGCGGCAGTGAGCAGGCGATTGTAG
>JAIEKC010000643.1:0-1482 GCA_029064505.1 Acetatifactor sp. | reverse complement strand
CAAAAACGGTTATGGTATCTTTCGCCGCACGTTCAGAAAGCATGATCAATTCTTCGGCACGGCGCGGCCAGGTATATTTGTCCATTGCATCGCGGTACGCATTGCCCGCAATTCTTTCCCGCAGATCAGGGTTTTCCAGTAAAGTTTGTATTTTATCCGGCAACTCTTCAAGCCTGTCCAGTCCAAAGGTGATAATTTCTTCTCCTATCTGCATGTTTTCACGCAGATAGACCGTTTCTTCCGTCAGGCAGACAGCTCCGGAAAGCATTATATTTGCTACCCGTTCTGTCATTCCCGCCTTGTGCCAGCTCATAATATTCAGCCCTATCTTTGACTTGCCCAGTTCCTTCAGGGATTCCTCCACCGTGGCATGGGGATGTATCTTTAAATGTTCTCTGCCGGCTCCCTCATAGTCATTCCAACTGTCACCATATACATGCAGTTCAAAGCCGGCCTCTAATATTGTGGAGATCACTGCATTTCTGTAATATCCGATCACTGCCCGGCATGCCGGTTTCAGAGAACGGCTTAATTCAATAAATCTTTCCTTGTCCGATTCACCGTCTTCTTCCCGAATCCTCTGTCCTTCTGCAGATTTTCTCTTCAGAAGACCTGACAATCCTTCCTCAAAAGTCTCACTGGGATGGCTCAGCATATAATCATAGAATTCCCGCTGAAAACCTTCCAGAGTATTGCCGGAATCCTCAAAATAAGTTCCTACAAATACAATGTCATAGGGACGCTCTTCCTGATCACAGGAAATTCTCTGAAGCATTTTCCCGCCGGGCGGAAACTGTATGGCATTTTTCGTATGATAGTAATCCCTGATCAAAGAAGCATAGTTTGCGTCCTGACAGAGAATATAGTACTCTTCCGGCAGATTCCGGAGCACCTTTTCAAAGCGAAGCGGATTATCAAACCAAAATTGAAATTTAGGTCCGTGGATTTTCCGGAAAAAATCTATCTCCAACGCTCTGTTCTGAAATCCCACGATGCCTTTGCATACCATATTCTGCAGTTTATCATACTGCTCAACATTATCATCAATCTCTACGACAGCCTGACCATTGCATACCAAACCATCCGCCAGATCATCTGCAAATTCCTGTAAAACACCTCCACAGGTGCCGTCACCCCGCAGGATAATAAAAGGAGCCGTCTGCACTGCAAGCTTCTCGTATGCTCTCTCATCCGACAGAAATAGATTCACCTTCTGCTGAAAGACCGGAAAAGCATTGGCTATCCGCATATTTTCACAGAAAAGAGAAAATATCCGGTCTGTTTTCCCTAAAACATGCAGATTGTTCATATGATATCGAATCATATATGCAAGCGTTTCAGCAATGTTTTCGGAAGTTATTTCATCGATTTTTTTTACTGGATGATCCGCTGCACACACAGCTTTTCGCACGACACAATTTCCTGTTTCCCTTACCATCCGACATAAAAACTCAAAGTTTGTATTCGCGGTCAATCTGGAAT
>JAIEKC010000642.1:0-1642 GCA_029064505.1 Acetatifactor sp. | reverse complement strand
ATACTTGTAACAGCAAATGGAACCGGAATAAAACCGCAGCCGTCCGATCAGTCAGTCTTCCATGGTGCGGAAGCGTTTACAGACCCCTGAGCGGTCGAAAATGACTCAGCCGATACGGTACTGTTCGGACAAATATGAAACGATTGGCCGCTGCGGCAGGTCTGCCACGAGCGGCAATTGAAGTAGAAAGGAGCCTGGAAGTATGAAAATGTATTTCAGTCAAAGCCCGGACACCACCTGCATATGCGAGGAAGATCTCACTCCCGTAAATATTCAGGATTCCATCATAAAAACCCGACAGGCGCTTGCTATCGCCTATGCGGGTTTTGACAATGCTTTGGATGACGATCTCATTGACAGCTACATTTATGAAATTAATTCTCTGCAAAAAAGATACAAACATCTGACCGAACTGGCCGCTTTGGAAACGGCATCCGCTCAGCAGGAATCACGCCAGCATTCCCCGATTCGCGCCCTGGTCAGCCATGTTTTCAGTTAAAGTGTTTCTGCCATAAGTCAGCCCGGCATAAACGGTCTGCGAATTGTTCATCACCGGCCCCGACTTGTTCTGCCCTGCAACCTGATCATAGGCATCATGAAGGGGCCAGATCACTCTCTCAATCTCCGAGAGCAGTTCCGCACTCTGCTTTGCCTCCCCCAATGCCAAACGGCGCACACAGAACAAATATAATTGTTGCATGGCGGGAGCCGGCTCATATTTTACATTCAGTGACTGGAGCAACTCATTGAGACAGCCTCTGGCCTTACGGACAGCCTCCCTGAATGCTGCCGTGTCCTCTTTTTCCAACGCGCTCCTGCCTTCCTCGAGATAACACAGCAGCATTTCATATAAGATCACCACCAGCTCCGTGGGATTGGCCTGTGTAATGCGCAGCGTGAACTGCTGCTTTATTTCCTTCGTCATAATCTGCACCGAACCTCACACTAAATCATTTGCCTTGTCTGCAATCCTTCCAATACACTGACACAGCCGGTAAGCATCCTACTGAAGCAGCTGCAATACCTGGGACGGTCTCTCATTGGCCTGAGCCAGCATGGAGGTTCCCGCCTGAGTTAATACCTGATAAGTAGTGTAATTGGTCATTTCTTCCGCCATATCCACATCCATGATACGGGAATACGCGCCTGTCATGTTCTCAATAGTAATGTCCAGACTGTTGATGGTGGATTCCAGTCTGTTCTGATATGCGCCCAGCTTGCCGCGAAGAGAAGAAACATACTCGATGGCCCCTTTAATGTCATCAATGGCACTCTTCGCATCTTCCTGTGTCTCCAGCGTCATATCCTCAATACCCAGATTCTGCAGCGTCAGGGCAGGAATATCCATCTCAAGAACCTGACCCTCATTTGCTCCGATCTGCAAACGCATTGCACCGATTCCGGTAGCATCGATGGAAAAATCAGTATAAGTACCACCACCACTGCGAGACAGATCCAGTTTCATCTCAAAACCGTTAGCCGCCTTGATCGTCAGAAGATCCTTCTCCACGGAATAGGTTGCATCCGCAGGGAATCCGTCTCCGAAGGAAAGATCTCCATCATTTACCACATAATTCCCGTCCGCATCCTTCGTGACAGTCAAACTGTCAATGGTATATTTCTTGGCCGGAACATCTGAAGA
>JAIEKC010000641.1:0-2804 GCA_029064505.1 Acetatifactor sp. | reverse complement strand
GCTCCGTGTTCATTACCTTGGCATCGATCACCAGATTGTAAACCTTCTCACTGGTGGCCAGGATCGTACCCCTGGAATCCACAATATCACCCCTTCTGTAAGGAATGGTGGTGGAATCATATCTCTGTTGGGACAGGATCTGCTTCTGATACTGTGTCCCGTTTTCCTTGGCTATCAGAACCAGTCTCACACTTAAACTGGCAAAAGCCAGCAGTACAAAGGCAAACAGTACCACCAGCTTCTTCTGCATTTTAATGGAAAATTTGGTCTTATCCTTATTATTTTTCACACTAACCTCCATGCTTCCGCTCTGCGGAATCCCAGATCCGGATGCGAAATGCCCTGCTTTCAGGCGAATTTATCCGCCCCGCACTCCCTCGGTGTGAGACCCGGAACCGCTTCTCACCCTGAACCGCTAATTTGTGCCTTCCGTTATCTTGCGCATGTAGTCAGTTCTCTCGCTGTCATAATTATAGATCTGACCATCCTGTGCATACACCATTCCCAGTTCCCCGATGGCGATCCGCTTTACTTCCTCCAGATCGATACTGCTCAGGACCCGGTTGTAAGCCTCATCATTGGCAAGCCGTAAACTGCTGAGTTCACTCACCTTCGACGCGTTTACCTTTGTCAGATTGGTCAGTTCCGCCTGTAACTGTACATAATTTACCAGGATCAGACCTGCCGCGATCAGTGCTGCCGCCAGAAACATTACATATCCCATACTCATATGGTGTGCCTTCTCACGATTCCTGCGCACTTCATTCTGCACCGGCCTTTTCGGCGGCTCCTGCAGCTGACGCTGAAACTCTAATTTACGTGCTGTATTTCCATATGTATACCCGCTGCGGCTTCCGCCGGCAGATACACCTGTTCTCTGTCCGTAGGAACCTCTTCTGTTACGAATACTAGTCTGTCCCATGTTGCCATCCTGCTTTCTGTTTTGTTGCTCCCAGGCGATATTTCAGCCCAGCACGTCTTCATTTCTTCTCGTAACTGTTCGGAGCCAACCTCGAAAACACAATATGTTTCACACTGAACAGTCTTATCCTGCCTCAAACACCCGAAGCTTCGCACTTTTGGAGCGGCTGTTCTCCGCCAGCTCCCTTTCTCCCGGTATAATTGGTTTTCTTGTTACCACTCTTCCCTTCGATACTTTCCCGCACACACAGACCGGAAATTCCGGCGGACAAGTGCACGGGTTTTCGTTTTTCTTAAAAGTAGTTTTTACGATCCTGTCTTCCAGAGAGTGAAAGGTAATGATACAAAGCCTTCCTCCCGGATTCAGCATCTCAATAAATTCATCCAGCGAATCCCTCAGAACCTCCAGTTCCCTGTTGCATTCAATCCTGACAGCCTGAAAGGTCTGTTTAGAGGGATGTCCGTCCTTCCTCATCCTGGCAGGTATTGCCGCCCTGATGATCTCGTTCAGTTCAAAAGTTGTCCCGACAGGTTTCTCCGCCCTGGCCGCCACAATGTGTTTCGCAATATTCCTGGCAAAACGATCCTCGCCGTAATCCCGAATGATCCGATACAGCTCGCTCTCAGAATATCCGTTGATGATATCTGCTGCCGTGGTCCTCTGCCTGCGGTCCATGCGCATATCCAGAGGTGCGTCGAAGCGATAGGAAAATCCTCTTTCGGATTCATCCAGCTGATGGGACGAAACTCCCAGGTCAAGAACGATCCCGTCCACTTTTGTAACTCCCCGCTCTGCCAATGCGGTTTTCATATTACAGTAATTGTTTCTCAAAATAGTGACTCTGTCCCCAAAAGGCTCCAGCCGCTTCCCGGCCGCTTCCACAGCCGCATCGTCCTGATCTATCCCGTAAAGGTGTCCGGTGGTAAGCTGCCTGCACACTTCAAAGGCATGTCCTCCTCCTCCCAGAGTACCGTCGACATAGATGCCTCCGGGCTGTACATGCAGTTGCCCGATGGTCTCCGCAAGAAGCACGGAATAATGATTGAATTCCATACCGAAGTCTCCTTTTCTCGTTTGAACATTCCCGGCGCATCGTCCGCTGACTGATCCGGGCTTCATCTGCCCCGAAAAGAACCGACAAGTTTTCTCTAAATAGTCAATCCCAGATTGATCATTCCCTCGGAAATCTTGTTGATGTCCACCTGTTCGCTGTTCTCATTCCACTTCTCGAGACTCCAGATTTCGATACGTCCGCCCATTCCGGCGAGAACCACATCCTTTTCCAGTCCTGCGAAATCTCTCAGATCCTGCGGCATCAGGATGCGCCCCTGCTTGTCCACAGTGACATACTGGGCGCCTGACAGGAAAAATCTTGCAAACTGCCTTGCCTCCTGGTTGATCAGCGGCAGTGATGCCAGCTTTTCTTCAAAGACTTTCCAATCATCATTCGCGTACACAAACAGGCAGCCATCCATCCCCTTGGAAACCACAAATTCGTCTCCCAAAATCTCCCGGTACTTTGACGGAATGCTCAACCTGCCTTTCGGATCAATTGTATGATTGTATCTGCCCATGAACATAGCAATCACCACCAGTCAAAAGCGGGGTCGTCACAGGACGGCAAATTGCCATATGGTACTTTATCCCACTTTTTGGGTTTTTATGCCATCTTCATCCCACTTCATGATTGATTTTAATATATTACCGTTTTTTTTACAACCCTTAATTTTTCGCAAAGCCCTCCGGAAAACGTCCCATGTGTTATTTTTAGGACACTATTTGAATCAAAACCACAAGATGTGGTATAAATCCAACTTGCCTTTTTCCATATCTATTTCTGAAAATTTTTTTCTTAATTTTATGATCCCGATAGTCATAACAT
>JAIEKC010000640.1:0-1069 GCA_029064505.1 Acetatifactor sp. | reverse complement strand
GTTTCAGCAGCCGGGGCGGAAGCAGGGAGACCACCGCCGCCACCAGCATCATACCACTGACCAGAACCAGGAGCTTTCTGTAAGGAAGAATATACATAAGCGTCCGCCCCAACTGCCGTATATCCACCTTTTTTTCAATTTTTTCATCCTCAAAAAATGTATTCCGCTTCGCCATTCTTTCCAGTTTCCTTTATCATTACAATGCATTACAGTGCTGCTGCACTGCACTCCGTTTCCGCATGTCTGCGTCAACTGTTTTCCTGTTTTCGATTCCTCCTGTGACCGCACATCACCGCCGGCAGCAATACATCACTCAGGCACATTTTCCTATTCCGGCTGATCCGGATTCACCTCGTCCGCCTGCTGTTCCTGCTGTACCCGGTAGACATGGGCAAAGCTGCCTCCCAGCTCCATCAGCTCCCGGAAAGTTCCTCTCTCCGTGATCATGCCGTCCTTCATATAAAGGATCTCATCACAGTCCACCACGGAGGAAAAACGGTGCGCCGTTATGATCAGCGTCTTCTCCGCAAAATGCTCATAGATATTTCTCAGCACTATATGTTCCGTATTCACATCCAGGGCGGAGGTGGAGTCATCCAGCACAAAGACCGGCGCATTTTTCAGGAATGCCCTGGCAATGGAAATACGCTGCTTCTGCCCGCCGGAAATACCAAGTCCACGCTCTCCCACAATGGTCTTGTAACGCTCGGGCAGCGCATCGATAAACCTGGCCGCCTCCGCATCGGTAGCCGCCTTTGTCACCATCCGCTCATCAACGTCCGCCCGGCTGAAAGCAATGTTGGACTCTATGGTATTGGAGAACAGGAACACATCCTGAAAGACATAGGAATACATCTTCCGCAAGTTGTCCAGACTGAACTCCTTGATATCATGCCCACTGACAGTGATCTGTCCCGACGCGATGTCGCAGACACGCACCAGGCTTTTCAGCAGCACACTCTTACCCGATCCGGTCTCTCCCACGATCCCCAACTTCTTTCCATAGGGAATATTGATATTGATGTTCTTTAAGATTTCCTGTCCGTCCATCCTCACGGAGACGTCCCGC
>JAIEKC010000064.1:0-5480 GCA_029064505.1 Acetatifactor sp. | reverse complement strand
CAACCGAAAAGGCAGGTCGGGGAAAACTCCGGTAGGGTGGCAACCGCAAAGGGAGAACGGGAAAGTTCCGGTAGGCTGTCAGAAAAAGAAGAGGAGGTATGGATTATGAAGCTTGTATTTGTGGGTGCGGATCACGAGGTAACGGGAAGCTGTCATTATCTGGAGGCAGGCGGAAAGCACATGCTGGTGGATTACGGAATGGAGCAGGGGGCGAATATCTTTGAGAATGTTCCCCTTCCGGTGGAGGAAGCCAAGATAGATTATGTGTTCCTGACCCATGCCCATGTGGATCATTCCGGTTTACTTCCCTTATTGTATGCCAGAGGATTCAGGGGGCAGGTATTTATGACGGAGGCCACGGCGGATCTGTGCAGTATCATGCTCCGTGACTGCGCCCACATTCAGATGATGGAGGCTGAGTGGAAGAACCGGAAGGCGAAGAGAAGCGAATCGGTGGCGGCGGCAGAGCCTCTGTATACCATGGAGGACGCGGACGGCATTATCAAGAGGATCGTGTCCTGCCATTATGATGCCATGGTGGAGGTGTGCGAGGGAGTAAAGATCCGTTTTACGGATATCGGTCATCTGTTGGGCTCGGCCAGTATTGAGGTGTGGCTGACGGAGGATGGGCGGACGAAGAAGATCGTGTTCTCCGGGGATATCGGAAATAAGGAGCAGCCTCTTTTAAAGGATCCCATGTATACGAAAGAGGCGGATTATGTGGTCATGGAATCCACTTACGGCAACCGGCTTCATTCTGCGGGGCATCCCGACTTTGTGGGAGAGCTGGCTTCCATTTTAAAGGAGACCTTTGACAGAGGCGGTAATGTGGTGATCCCTTCCTTTGCCGTGGGCCGTACCCAGGAGATGCTTTACTTCCTGCGGAAGATCAAGGTGGGGCGGATGGTGGAAGGGCATGAGAACTTCCCGGTGTATGTGGACAGTCCTCTGGCTGTGGAGGCCACACAGATCTTTCAGGAAAACCGCAATGAATGCTTTGACGAGGATTCCATGGAGCTGGTGAGGGAGGGGATCAATCCCATTGCCTTTGCGGGATTGAAGCTTACGATCACCAGTGAGGAGTCCAAGGAGATCAATTTCATTGAAACGCCCAAGGTTATCATCTCAGCATCCGGTATGTGCGAGGCGGGGCGTATCAGGCATCATTTAAAGCATAATCTCTGGAGACCGGAGAGTACTGTCCTGTTTGTGGGTTATCAGGCCGTGGGTACGCTGGGCAGGGCGATCATCGAGGGCGCGGATGAAGTGCGGCTGTTTGGAGAGCCGATCCAGGTGAGGGCCCAGATCAGGCAGCTGGTGGGCATGAGCGGCCATGCGGACAAGGACGGCCTGCTTGACTGGCTTGGGGGCTTTGAGGAAAAGCCGAAAAAGGTGTTTGTGGTACACGGCGAGGACAGTGTGTGCATGCAGTTTACGGAGTGCCTGAAAACGGAGTACGGACAGCGCGCCTATGCGCCTTACAGCGGTACGGTATTCAATCTGCTTTCCAACCAGTTCGAGTATGAGGCGGAGCCTGTGCCTGTCAGGAAGACGGCCAAAGTGGTATCCGGCGTTTTCGCAAGGCTCCTGGCGGCAGCGCAGAGACTGTTGGCGCTGGTGCAGAAGAGCGACGGCCTTGCTCACAAAGACATGGCCAAATTTGCGAGCCAGATCAACTCGCTGTGTGATAAATGGCAGGTATAAAGGTCGGAAAGAAAGGAATTGAGCATATGCAGACGATCATTGTACTGTTAAATCCAGGCGAACTGGAAAATCCGGATATGGACCTGTGCTATTGTGTTCCGGACCGCATTGAGGAGGTGTCCGACTCTGTGATCCAAAGCAACGGCTATGACTTTATAGACACGGAAGAGGGTCAGCCGGGCCCGCTGATGGGAATCTGGCTTCAGACGGAGAATGCAGGTGAGAGCTGGCCTGTGATCAGCCTGTTATGCCTCGGTCTGGCAGGCGGTATCCCGTTGCGCCTTACAGATGTGGTTCTGCGTTCCACTTTGCGATCTGCCGTGCCCTAATTAGGTCACCGTAGCCCCGCTGCGCCTGCCTAATGGGATTCTGCATCCCACAGGGTGCGGAGCATTCCGGGTCAGGTATTTTTAAACATGCTCTGATACTACAGTGAACGATCCAAATAGTGTCTCTTGAAATGGAAGATGAGCATGCTTCAGGATTGTGCGCTGTAGTATATGCAGGAGAGATGCTGAGAGACTCTTTCTTATGTTGGGAGGAATGAACGGTATGAATATCATTGTTGCAGTGGACAATAACTGGGCGATCGGCAGCAGGAACAAGCTTCTTGTCAGTATCCCCAGAGACCAGAAGCATTTCAGGGAAGAGACTACCGGCAAGGTGATCGTGTTGGGACGGAAGACCCTGGAAACCTTTCCCCAGGGACAGCCTCTGCAGAACCGGACGAATATCATTCTTTCCGGAGATGAGAGTTACCGGGTAAAGGACGCCGTGGTAGTGCATTCCATGGAAGAGTTGATGGAAGAGCTGAAAAAGTATGCCTCAGAGGATGTCTATATTGTGGGAGGGGAGAGCGTTTACCGACAGCTGCTCCCGTACTGCGACACGGCCCACGTGACGAAAATAGACCATGCATACGAGGCGGACAGTCATTTCCCTGATCTGGATAATGATCCTGAGTGGGAGGTCACGGCGGACAGCGAGGAACAGACTTATTTTGACATAGCTTATACTTTTTTGAAATACGAACGTAAATACAGGCAATAGTATTATAGACCAATGATCTACAGCCTGGCAGGTAGGAGGGAAAACCGGAAATAAAGAAAACGTTGACTTTTCGGCAGAAAAGTATAATAATGTTTACCATAAATACGAATACCAGTCTAAGGAAAGAAGGTAATACCAATGGAGAAGAAAAATATTGATTGGAGTAATCTTGGTTTTGGATACGTTCAGACGGATTACCGATATGTATCCAATTTTAAGAACGGTGCGTGGGACGAGGGCAGCCTCACTGAGGATGCCAACATAGTGCTGAACGAATGCGCCGGTGTCCTGCAGTATGCACAGACGATCTTTGAAGGATTAAAGGCATATACCACGGATGACGGACACATTGTTACCTTCCGCCCTGACCTGAATGCGGAGCGTATGGAAGCGTCCGCGGTAAGACTGGAGATGCCCGTTTTTCCCAGGGAGCGTTTTGTGGATGCCGTGACGAAGGTGGTGGAGGCCAATGCGGCTTATGTTCCTCCCTACGGCAGCGGTGCGACCCTATATCTGCGACCCTATATGTTTGGTTCCAACCCTGTGATCGGGGTAAAACCTGCGGACGAGTACCAGTTCCGCGTTTTCTGCACCCCCGTAGGCCCTTACTTTAAGGGCGGTGTAAAGCCTCTGACCATCCGTGTCAGCGACTTCGACCGTGCCGCGCCTCACGGAACAGGCCATATCAAGGCGGGACTGAATTATGCCATGAGCCTGCATGCCATTGTGAGCGCCCATGCGGAGGGCTTTGACGAGAATATGTACCTTGATCCCGGCACACGTACCAAGGTGGAGGAGACCGGCGGCGCCAATTTCCTGTTTGTCACTAAGGACAATAAGGTAGTCACCCCCAAGTCCGACAGTATCCTTCCTTCCATCACCCGCCGCTCTCTGGTGTATGTGGCAAAGGAGTATCTGGGCCTTGAGGTGGAGGAGAGAGAGGTCCTTCTGGAAGAGGTAAAGGACTTTGCGGAGTGCGGTCTCTGCGGTACGGCGGCTGTGATCTCTCCGGTGGGTAAGATTGTTGACCACGGCAGAGAGATCTGCCTGCCCAGCGGCATGACCGAGATGGGACCTGTCACCAGAAAGCTGTACGATACCCTGACCGGTATCCAGATGGGCAGGATCGAGGCTCCCGAGGGCTGGATACATGTGATCCGGTAAAGAGGAAAATCTTTTGGACAAACTGTGCCACTGTGATCCGGTATCTGAGTGATCCGGGGGCAGAATAAGAAATGAAAAAGTTACTACCATTAGTACATGAGATTGGGAATTACAGCGGATTTTTAAGAATGATATTTGTGATATCATATTGCTATGTGGTTTACTAAAATATCTGTATAACATGACGGACATCACTTATGTTAATCCCTTTTTCTGTTCTATTGCAGTCTTATGATGTTCTGTAGTCAAACGATTGTGTCATCGGATCCTGTCTTCAGCTTCACACCGTTTCGGTGAACCATATTGTGTAGTGTTTTCCGCTACATGGCGGGCGGTCCGTATGACGTAAGCAAAAGTTTCGGCTGTCAGGGTGGTGTCGTCGGTAATGGCGCCATGCCTGACTGGCCGCCGCATATGTTTTGCTTTCTGCCGGGGTATGGCTCGGCAGAAAAATCTTTCAGCAGGTCGAAATCTGCACATCTGTAACGAATCGTTAATTTATCCTGACCGAAACCGATCTTTGGGAACTGTTCAGAAATTATTTGTGACAAGGACGCCGTATAAATGTTCCGATGCCGCAGACGGACATTCGGATAAGTCATTGTCATGAGCTATTTATCAACTGTTTCTTATATGAGAAAAACGAAGGGCCCCTGAGGCACAAGGCCTTTATGCATCAACAGGTGCGCCGTAGGGAATAAATAAAACTTAGAATGGGTAATATAGGAAGCGTGAAATGCAGGAAGCATTTTGCAGCATGACAGTGAGGAAGAATATTACCCATGGACAGCAAATACCAGAATGTTTTGCGTAGATTGAAGGAAGAGCGTGAGAAACTGAATCTGACCCAGAGACTGCTTTGTTATCGGATGAAAATGCTGCAAAGTCATTACAGCAGGGCGGAGTCCGGGAGTAAGCGCTTTTCGTACTATGAGATAAAGGGATTGTGTACTTCTGATGTCGATGTCCTCTATGTGTTTACCGGCAAAAAGGCATCGGAGGGAGAGGAATTATCGGAACTGCAGGAATGTGGATGCGAGGAGCTCATGTGTTATCTGAACACACTGTATGTGCTGGCGAAAGCTGTAAAGTCTTTCGGCGGCGAGAACTCTGCCTTTGGGACGATCCGGAAGCAGCTGGAGTATATACAGAGCGGGAGCGGAAGTACCGGGGCGAAAAACAATATTTTCTATTATGTAAGGATACAGAGAGACTATACGCAGCAGAAGATGGCGGATCTGCTCGGGGTCGATATCAAAAAGCTGCGTGAATTGGAAAACGGAAGGATATTGCCGGACAGTGAGATGATCTGGAAAATGTATGATCTGTTTCAGGTATCGCCGGCATTTATCCTGGAAGATACAAAGGGATTGTGGAATGAACTGAAATATGCCCTGGATCTGCTGGAGGACGATGACAGAAAAATCGTGATCCGGATCCTGACAGACATGCACAGATTACTGAAGCACTGACCCGACAGATGGGAGACCGATACCGCGCCCCAATTTGGTCAATGTAGCCCCGCTACGCCTCCCCAATTGGGTCTTACATCCAACAAAGTG
>JAIEKC010000639.1:0-6248 GCA_029064505.1 Acetatifactor sp. | reverse complement strand
CAACCGATACCAGACCGGCATAACTGCCGTGTAAATTTCGGTCGCCGGCTTCTGCCTTATTGCCGGACTGCTTTTTTCCATATAATAATATGTCAGCACTTGATCTCCAGATAGCCGAGAAGCTTGCTCATATCGTACTCCTCCAGCACGCCCAGATTGGAATCATAGTACTTTCCGTCGAAATGAATGAGGTAATGGCTGAAACGTCCCATTCTCTCCATCATGACGCAGCACTTGGGCAGTACGGCATCGCGTCCTTCGGTGTATACGATGATATCATTATGGTCGATTCCGTAGTAATTCAATGCGGAAATAATGCGTCCCATGGTCGCCTGCCACTCACGGCAGTCCATAACGCTCATGACCTCCGCAATGGTAACTCCCGCCAGCATGGCCACGCATGCCTGTCCGCAAAGTCCGTCCTCAGGCTGGATGATAACCTCCATACTGTCAATCTTACGGATAGGCTTTTCAAAGCTGAAAGGACTGTTCTGATCCATGCGGATCAGGGACCCGTTTACATGGAGCAGGATCTTGTGGGTAACACCCATCTCTACATTGACCGCATCCTCATCCGTAATATGGATCTCATAATTTCCCTTCTCCTTGGGATGCAGCTCACAGTCGATGATCTTGTTATCCAGAACCACATCGCCCTGGATCACGTCTCTCTGCTTACATACCTCCCACACATTGAAAGGAATCTGGATCGTATAGCCCTTCTCCTGCTTCTCAACCTTAGATTCGAAAAAATACCTCATAATCATATACCTCCATTCCGGTTTTTCCGGTCAATACTTATACAGCTCTATTGTATCAGATTCTGACCTGCTTGCAAACAGTTTTTTGCAACGGTCCGGGGGCCATGCGGATCCCGCTCTGCCGTTCGCAGCACCGTTTCCGTGTCACCGGCATGATGCTTCATACTTCACCTGACCCGGGAAGGCGAAATTCCGAAACGTTTCTTGAACAATTTGCTGAAATGATAAGCATCGTCATACCCCACCATGGCGGCCACCTCCTGAATACTTCCCTCATAGCCGCTCTCCAGCAGCTCCCTGGCCTTCTCCAGGCGGATATTGATCAGATGTCTGATAGGAGTATCTCCTGTTTCACTCTTAAATATTTTGGATATATAAAAGGGACTGAGATACATATTTTCAGCAATCTGGTCCAGGGAAATCTTCTCATTATAGTGATCCTCAAAATAATTCAGCATCTGCTCCACCACGTATTTGCGGTTCACCGACTCAAAGGCGCAGCCCTGAGACTTCTCCATCGGCTCACACTGCTCCCTGATGACCAGCAGCAAAAGCTGGATCATATACGCCTTCAGCATAAAATATTTTCCCTGTCTGCAGACCGCCTTCTCCGCCTCCATGGAGGAGCAGATCTTGAACAGCCTCTGCCTCAGCTCTCCGGTGGTGTGGAGCACATACCCGCCCTCCGGCACCGGCAGGAAATTGGCGGGAAGTCCCCGCAGCTGCAGATCGGCATAACCCACGAAAAATTCCGTGGTGGGAATCTCGCTCTCCGGACAGAACAGTGCCTGATGCCGGACTCCCGGATTCAGGATCAGCAGGTCGCCCTCCTGTATCGTATAAATCCTGTCTTCAATGCGATATTTGCCTGTTCCCGAGAGCACAAAGGCAAGCTCCCCGTGATCATGACTCCGATAACTGTCTTCCGCACGATTCCTTATGCCTTTCCATGTAAAGAGAAAAGTGGGATTAAAATCTTCCATAATAAACTGAGTATCTTTTTGTAACTCCATACAGGGGTACATCCTCCGTTTCTCTCTGACCTTCTCTCTCATCCCTATTGTATTGTATCCTTTTTATACGGAAAAGTAAAACAAATTCAGAATCTTTTTTCCGCATTAGCATAACTTATGTTATTATTGTCCTGGTCAAAATCATACATCAAAGGTGCAAGATACTCCATTTCCTTTTGTACTTAAAAAAGTACAATAATCCTTGCACAGTCCAAACGGGACCGTGCAGGGAGGATAAATCGAAAATCGGAGATTTTCAATTGCAGGAATCAGAGATTTTTTGATTGCAAAGATCAAAGATTTTAGATTGCAAAATTTGTGTCTGCATACTGTATACACCGAAGGCTCACGATTCTCGTGGCGGGGATCTGCAGACTACGGAAAGGTTAGGTTTATCATATGAAACCGCTAAAATGGTTCTACTCGTTTCTGAAAAAGTACAGGGCACGGCTCTGTCTGGGGCTGTTCCTGACCACCTGTATCGCCGGGTTGTCCATTGTCAACCCCTACCTGTCCGGCATCATTGTGGATGACGTGGTGCTGGCAGGCGATCACGGCCTGCTGCCCGGGCTTATCGCCTGTCTGCTGGGAGTAACACTCTTCACCGGCATCCTGCGTTTTGCCTACCAGGTAACCTTCGAAACCGCGTCCCAGGGCCTGCTCTACGATATGCGCGGCAAGGTATACCGCAAGCTTCTGGAGGAAGACTTCGCCTTCTATAACCGGAAGAGGACCGGCGATCTGATGAGCCGGCAGACCGGCGATATGGATGCCATCCGGCATTTTGTAGCAGCTGTTATTTATACTGTCTATCAGAATATCCTGCTTTTCTTCTTCGCGCTGTTGATGGTATTCACCGTCAATACAAAGCTGGCTCTGTGCATGCTGGTGGTGCTTCCCTTTACGGCAGTCGCCACTTATAAACAGTCCAAAGAGGTCAGGCCCGCCTTTCAGAGGAACCGTGAGTGCTTCTCCTCCCTCAACGCCTTCGTGCAGGAGAATATCAGCGGCAACCGGGTGGTCAAGGCCTTTGCCAAAGAAGACTATGAGATTGAAAAATTTGAAAAGGAAAACGATAAATTTATGAATTCCCAGATCCGGGGCTCCAGGGTGTGGATGAAATACGTTCCCATCTTCGAGATCCTCTCTTACTCGCTCACCATCATCCTCATGCTCTACGGCGGATACATGGTGATCCGGGGTGAGATCACCATGGGCGACCTGGTCAAGGTAAACGGCTATCTGTGGATGCTGAACACCCCTCTGCGTATGGCGGGCTGGTGGGTCAACGACATCCAGAATTTCATTACCTCCGTGGAAAAAATATATGCCACATACAGTGAGGAACCCAGGGTCAGGACGCCCCGCACCGGCGGGATCAACGCCAGGATCCATGGGGATGTGGAATTCAGGGACGTATCCTACCGCACCGATGACGAAGATATTATCCGGAATATCAATTTTAAGGTAAAGGCGGGACAACGTGTAGGCATCATAGGCTCCACCGGCTCCGGAAAATCCACCCTGATGAACCTGCTCTGCCGCTTCTATGACACCACCTCGGGGGAGATTCTGGTGGACGGACAGGACGTGCGCCGCCACGACCTGTACAACCTCCGCGACAACATCGGCATGGCGATGCAGGATGTCTTCCTCTTCTCCGATACCATTGAAGGAAACATCGCCTACGGCAGGCCGGACTGCAGCTTTGAGGAGGTGAAGCATGCCGCCGTCATGGCAGACGCCAATCACTTTATCAGCGCGCTGCCCGAGGGCTACGACACCATCGTGGGAGAAAGGGGCGTAGGTCTCTCCGGAGGCCAGAAACAGCGGATCTCCCTGGCACGCGCCCTGTTGAAGGATCCCGCCATCCTGATCCTGGACGACACCACCTCCGCCGTGGACATGGAGACGGAAAGCTATATCCAGACACAGCTGAAAAAGATCCAGAAAAGCTGCACCGTATTTATCATCGCCTACCGCATTTCTTCCATAAAAGATGCGGACCTGATCCTGGTCATGGACGGCGGACGCATCATTGAACAGGGAACCCATCAGGAACTGATAGCAAAAGGCGGTTATTATGCCAGGGCATTCCACAATCAATACGGTGAGATTCCGTATCAATTACTGGAAGAAAAGAAGAGAGCGCGGAAGACCGGCTAGTGTGAACAATAACCCTTTAAATAAAACAGCATGTGCCCGAACAGGCAATGTGCCGCCATGCACGGAAACAATTACCGGCATGCATTTGATCATGTACATAAAATCGCCTTGTACGGCAATGAAACAGGAGAAAACAAAAATGGCACGAAACAGATATGATGTGGACGAAGTATTGGAAGACAGTTTTGACTATGGCCAGTTAAAACGCCTCGCCGGCTATATCTCCCCTTATAAGAAAAAAATGGCGGGTGTTATTGTCCTGATGCTCTCCTCCTCCGCCCTGACTATGATGATCCCCATCTTTTTTCAGCGGATCATGGATATTTATATCCCTTCAAAAGACATGCATAAGATCCTTCTTGTCAGTGTACTGACTTTTCTGATCGCCTGCTACTCCGCGGTCAGCCTGCGGATCAAGATCAGAACCATGAGCATCGTGGGCCAGAGCATTATCCACTCCATCCGCAGCGACATCTTTGCCCACCTGCAGGAGCTGCCCTTTTCCTATTATGACGACAGACCTCACGGGAAGATCCAGGTGCGTGTGGTAAATTACGTCAACAGCCTGAGTGACTTATTGAGCAACGGTATCATCAACACCGTCACTGATCTGTGCAATCTGTTCTTTATCATCATTTTCATGCTGATCTGTGATCCCGGGCTGACCCTTGTATGTCTCTGCGGCCTTCCCCTCCTGGCGGTCGTGATCGTCTTTATCAAGAGAAGACAGAGACGGGCATGGCAGGTCCAGTCCAACAAGCAGAGCAATCTGAACGCTTACATAGCCGAGAGCATCAACGGCATACGCGTCACACAGTCCTTTGTCCGCGAGAAGGAAAACAACGGCATCTTCAACCGTCTCAGCGGCAATTACCGTAAAGCATGGATGCACGCCGTCATGCTGAACTTTACCATGGGCCCCAGCGTGGATATCATTTCCGCCATCACCACCGCCTTTGTCTATGTGCTGGGAATCCACCGGATCCTGGCTCCTGACGCCACGCTGACGGTAGGTGTGCTGATTGCCTTTACCGCCTATATCGGCCGTTTCTGGGCTCCCATCAACACACTGGCAGGCTTTTATAATTCCCTGCTCACCGCCATCTCCTATCTGGAGCGCATTTTTGAGACCATCGACGAGCCCGTGGACGTGAAGGACGCGGAAAATGCCGTGGAGATGCCTCCCATCAAAGGAGAAGTCGAGTTTAAAGATGTATGCTTCAGCTATGAGGAAGGGCACCGTATTCTGGATCACATTAACTTTACGGCAAAGCAGGGAGAGACCTACGCCTTCGTAGGTCCCACCGGCGCCGGCAAGTCCACCATCGTCAATCTGATCAGCCGCTTCTACAATGTAGATTCCGGTCAGGTGCTGATCGACGGCACGGACATCTCCGGTGTCACCATCCGCTCCCTGCGGAGCCGGATGGGTGTCATGATGCAGGACAGCTTTATATTCTCCGGCACGATCATGGATAACATACGTTACGGAAACAGAGCTGCCACCGACGAGCAGGTCATCGCCGCTGCCAAAACAGTCTGCGCCCACGATTTCATCAGCCAAATGGAAAACGGCTATTACACAGAGGTCAACGAGCGCGGAAGCCGCCTCTCCGCAGGGCAGAGACAGCTGATTTCCTTTGCCAGGGCGCTGCTGGCGGATCCCGCCATCCTGATCCTGGACGAGGCCACCTCCAGCATCGATACGGAGACGGAAATCCTGCTGCAGAAGGGCCTGAATGAGCTGCTGAAGGGACGGACCTCCTTCATCATCGCCCACCGCCTCTCCACCATCCAGAATGCGGATCGCATTATGTACATCGACAAGGGAGGCATCCTGGAGAGCGGCACTCATGAGGAACTGCTGGCGCAGAAAGGCGCTTACTATGAACTGTACATGAGCCAGTTTGATTTTCTGAGCGGAACATAAGGCCCCTGCGACAGGCAAAGTCCCGTTGACAGACGGGCATGCCTCCTGCGGTGCGGAAAATGAAATGTGTCTTTCAGACACCCTGGCAGGTCCACTGGAACATCTGCCCCGCAAAGTCCGTCAGGATCCGGAGATGCACCATGCACTCATTCGGAACTCCGCCTCATGGCCCGCGAAAATAATCCGGGCGGCAGGATTGCCGCCCGCAAAAAATAAGCCACACATAAATTCATCCTCACAGGATCCGTATCCTCTTCGTCAGCTCTTCCCGGTCCGCCATTCCAGTCTTCTCCAGGATATGGGTAATATGCTTTTTCACTGTGGTGTCAGAAATATAGAGCATCTTACCGATCTCCCTGTTGGTCATATCACAGCTTA
>JAIEKC010000638.1:0-3146 GCA_029064505.1 Acetatifactor sp. | reverse complement strand
ATATGATTCCATGCTGCATTTTTTTCAGGGCATCCTCTTGGTCACTGGAAGATATACGCAGATGCTGGTTTTCAGCCGCCATGGATTATGCACCCCTTCACAGGGAAGGCTGCTTCCATGTCCTTGTAGGCGATGGGGTAAAGCAGTCAAAAGAAGGACGCCGCATGCCGGGAGTAAAAAACGGTTTCAGGAATCTGAAAATTCCTCAAAGCCTGAGTACATCCACGGGCATATGTTCGGCGGGCTTGGCATTCTGGCTGGAAGTGTCCGCAACTGGGCATGCATCCCTTTAAGTATCCGCCTCCATGACGGCCTAAAGGCTGCCAGGGAATGGAAAGGCGCGGCTGTTTCAGGCGCTTCCCATTCCACAGATGTCCGGCGGCTCTATCAGCTGACGGAGACTGCAGGACGATATCTGAAGAACGTTTATGCGGGAAATGTATGACTACTTCTGAATCCGGCAGTCTTTTCATTCCCTCAGGCATACCGTGCTTCTTATTATTTTCTTTCTCATTAAACGAACCCCTGTCGGCAGGCTTCTTTCACAATAGTTGTTAAGCATCTGTTCATAGTTACTATCTTTTTAACTATTGTATGCATAACAATATTACAAAGAAAAGCCATAACCGATAAACTCATTATAGGTTTACAGTTGGAATATATGAATATGAAACAGAAGAAATAGGTCTCCTATAAGATTACAGCTTGTATTTTGACCCTACAAATCATCCAAAATTATGTACAGGAGACAGAGTCAAATCTGACTGCATACAGCAGAGCCAAAGAGCTCAGGGATCTGCCGGCAGACCCTGTGGATCCCCAGAACTTCGCTGCCGCACAGGATTACACGGAACGTTTCAATGCAGACATCGAGAATCTGGAAGGTATCTACGTCAGCGAATAGAATACCCACGTTCGATCATGCAATACATAGAGGGCGACGTTCAGGAATGCTTCGGAAATTTTGCAGAAAAATCCAATCATTACAGCGCTTCGATGGAAGAGATCCGCACGGATATCAAGAAGCTGCAGGCATTTAACGGCGCTCTGCAAACATCCATCAACCAAATCTTCGACAGTATCATGGATGTAAAGAATATAACGTCACAAAACAAGGACGCGATCAGTGTGATCTTGAACAAAAGGCGAGAGTACGGCGGATATAGCCTCAGCAATTTTAAGCCAGTTAGAACAAAATACGAAGATGGCGGACAGTCCGGATGACATCGTCAGCCAGTTTACGAAGGTGCAGTGAACCACTGCGCCTTCGTACGCTGTCAGGCAGCTTCCCTACTACCTTATCGTCATCTCATAATTTCCTATTTATTTCATACTTTACCGCCCTTGATCTATCGGTAAAAAATGGCCTCTGTTCATTGAGGATATTTTTGGAAGCACAGACGCTGTAGCTGCCGTCCTGCTCTCTTTTAAATGTCATGACAGTGACAAACCAGCCAGCTATCCAATTTATGGTAATCTCCAATGTATGATCATCCAGAAACCTTGCCGTGGAATAAGTTCTGTCCAGTTGTGGGAGCACGCTGTCCGTATAATGAATGCGTATTTCCCCATCAAACCAAGCGTAAAAATCCGCGTATCCGTTTACGCTCAGCACTACCTTTTCTTTATCTGCGCAGATGGTAAAGTCGGTCATTTCTTTTTTCTTCGCGGGATCATAAAAACTTTCAAAAAAATTGAATCCATTTGGGCTTACACCGATCCATGGCGTGGCGTTTCCCCCTGTCACACGATATGTTCCCGAGAAGCAGTCCTCCGCCGGCATGTACACATTAGGCGGTGTCTCCGCCACACGAAGAGAAGAAATGTAGCTGCACAGCGCCTTATAGTCCTTCTCGTTGCGTTCCAGAGGCTCCTCTTCTATTTCATCAAACAGGTACCGATAGATCATTTCCAATGTACGTCCCGGACCAAAGGGCTCCACACCGCCCTCGTTAATAGCAACCAGAATCTTCTTCTCCGGCAACATAATACAGAATTGCCCCTGACCCCCGTCAAACCGCCAGGCACCTGGATAAGCGCATTTCCACAACTGATAGCCGTATCCACAGCGAGAATCCTTCCCACCCGGCCAATCCGAATTATCAATATGCACGCTCAACGCATCCCGAATCCACTGCTTGTCAATAATCTGTTCTCCGTCCCACATGCCTTCATTAACATATAGCATTCCAAGGCGGAGATTGTTTTCAGTCAGGGAAAAGCACCCCGGCTCTGCGATGTTCCCGTCATGAAATTTTAGCCAGATCACCGTATCAGGATCAATTCCGATTTTGGAAAACAGATTGGCGCTCAAATAGGCAGAGACATCCTGCCCGGTAACTTTTCTAATAATCACCGCAAGAAGACAGGATCCCGCCGTATTATAAAGGAATCTCGAACCTGGTTCAAATACTACTGGGTTTTTCAGATATTGATATATCCAGTCATCGCTGAGCTCTGACATGTGTTCCATACCACTGGTCATCGTCACAACATGCCGGACCTGCAGCCGTCCAAAAGCGTCCGTCTGATGAATATCCCACTCTTTTATTTCCTCCGCAAAGAGATCCGCAATCCGTGTTTCCATGGAAAGCAGACCTTGTGTACATGCAATTCCAATGGCTGTACACACATAACTTTTCCCCATAGAGTGGCAGCTGTGGGGATATTCCCTGCCATAAGGTTCCCACCACCCCTCAAGAAATACTCTGCCGTCTTTCATTGCCATAATGCCGTGCATCTGTGTCTTATCATGCTGTACCTTTTCCACAAAATTCTTTACGGCACTACTGGATATCCCTGCTTCCTCCGGGCATATTCTTTCTAATTCTCTGTACTTATTCCCTGTCATTTTAACCACCATTCTACCGCCAGCAGACGGCTCTCAATTCTTCCTCCGTCTCCGATACAGATGTCTCTCTCCGATGCAAAACAGCCGGAATCCGTATCGTCCTTTTTTGCAGTTCATCATTACGGATCATATCTTTGAGAATGGACACCGCGGATTCACTGGCCAGAGCGGAATCCATCTCTATCGCAGAAATGCCGGGATCATACAGCTCTGCCGTCCGCCCATTTTCAAAAGAAACGATCTTGATATCCTCCGGAATCCGGAAGCCTTTTTTCTTCAAATTATTAATCACTTC
>JAIEKC010000637.1:0-1002 GCA_029064505.1 Acetatifactor sp. | reverse complement strand
GTACCCAGGACCGTGCCGCCTCTCTGGAGAATATCGGAAACATTGCGGGCTTCCATATCTATTATCTCTTCATTTAAAAGACCGTTATAGCCTCTCTTGATTCCCTTTACTTTCAATCCCCTGAAAAGTGCCGTACGGACAACCGCACGAATGGCGGCATTCATACCCGGCGCGTCTCCGCCGCTGGTCAATACAGCAATTGTCTTTATCTCTTTCGCCATGATATTACCTCCTAAAGATATATCTGAATTCATATTTTAATCTATTTTTTTCCGTTTTTCAATAGGCTAAGTCATGTAGTTACCGAATTTTTACATTTTCTGCACCAAACAATGTGCCAAGCTTTTCCCGCAGCCCTTCATCCGCACATACTCTGCGGTTGGGAGGCAGTACCTTGATCCCCCTGGTACTTTTCAAAAAGATCACCACATCGTCATTGCCGTCCGAATCCGCAATGGCCGAGAGCAGCTCCTTTTCTCTGGCAAAGTAGCTGTCCGCATCAGGGAACTGAAGCCAGATCCCCCTGGGCATCTTTCCCTGACGTATCGCTGTCGCTGCGGAATCACGTCCCGCCGCGGGTTCAGGCTGCACACCGCCTTCCCGCACTGAATTCCGTTTCTGATCGCCCATATTGCCGTTTCCGTAACCATGGGAATAATTTCCGCCATTCCATCTCCGGTTCTGAAATATGGACTGTCCGTTGGCGGCAGCTGCCTCATCAAAGTTTACGATCTGCTCACAGATCAGCTTTCCGTCCCGGTCCTCCTCCACGGAAGCCCGTCCCCGGATGAACAACTTGGCATCCTCCTGAAGCATGCTGCTGTACTTTTCATAATCTCTGGGGAAAACGACCACCTCCACATTGCCTACCAGATCCTCCAGATTCAAAAAAGCCATAACCTTGTCATTTTTTGTATATTTAACCGTCTTGTCAGCGATCAGTCCGCCCAGAACCACATTGGACTGATCCGCCACGGAGACCGTTCCGCTCTCCTCATCCAG
>JAIEKC010000636.1:0-6260 GCA_029064505.1 Acetatifactor sp. | reverse complement strand
GGTCAAACACTACGATCACATTATATCCCTGCATGTGCACCTCCCGATCAAAAGCAGTCCTGACATCCAAAGCCGGAGTGTGTTTCTTCTGTTACCGGCCCGCCTCCGCGTCCTTATGCGGCAATTGCGCCAGGATCACGGCGGCAAACACCAGTGCGCAGCCTGCCAGTTCCCTGGCTGACAGCCGCTAATTCAGCACGAGCCAGCCCCCCAGAACGGCAAAAACCGACTCCAGGCTCATAATGATGGCAGCAACAGAGGGCTCCGCATATTTCTGTCCTTCCATCTGCAAGGTGTAAGCGATCCCGCTGGACAAAATCCCCGCATAGAGGATCGGCCCCGCTGCCGCCGCCAGCATATGGAGATCCGGCTGTTCGAATAAGAGCAACGCCACAGTGGAAAGGATTCCGCTGACGAGAAACTGCATACAGGACAATTTGATACTCTCACAATAAGAAAAACGATCCACCACCATAATATGCGCCGTGAAAAACACCGCACAGACAAGTCCCAGCACATCCCCGAAGAAGATTCCGCTCCCTCCTCCGGACATGCACAGCAGATACATCCCCACAATACACACTGCCACAGCTGCATATACGCTCTTATGTAATTTTTTTCCCAGAAAGCGGGCGCAGATCGCCACCATCACCACATAGGTTGCAGTGAGGAAACCGGAGCGTCCCGATGCCGCCGCTCCCTCCGGATATGCGGCAATCCCGCCCTGTTGGAAGCTCATGGCAGCGAATAATACCACGCCGCAAATGCCTCCGCCGAACACCGCGCTCTTTTTCAGCCCCTGCTCGGAAACAGCACGGTTCTCTGTCTCACGCATTTCGGAAACAGCTCTGTTCTCTGTCTCACGCATTTCGGAAACGGCTCTGTTCTTTCCGCCGCTCCCATTCTCCTGTCCCCTTTTCCCCCGCCGTATCAGGATCAATATTCCTAAAAACGCCGCTCCCACAAAGGACCTCGCCGCGTTAAAAGTAAAGGTCGGTATGCTGTCCGCAGCCGACGACTGGGCGGCAAAGGTTGTTCCCCAGAAGAACGCCGCCAGCAACAGCATCAGACTGCCTTTCAATCTTCCTGTTCTGTTCACTTTATCCTCCGCTTTGTACCGGGGCTGCCGCACCGGCACATAAAATTTTTCAAAAGACATTATACACTCCCGACCGATTCAGCACAATACCCAATTCTCTTTCTCAGATTCTTTCTGTGATCTCTTCTATAATAGATGATCCGCCTTTCTGTAATCCCTGAACAGCGGTCTCAGAACCGGATACGAAAAGCCTCCAAATCTCACATGGGATAAGAACTGCGGACAGTATCCGGATTTTTCTTTTTTATTTATCAAAATAAAACATAGCTTTATATGTGTGTTTATGATAAAATAAGTCCATATTCATAGCACTCAGCGGCCGAATGGCCATCCTCGCCATGATCGGTTTGTAATCATGGCGCAGTATCACTGTTTTGGAATGCGGATCGGCAATTGGACATTGTAACTCCGTTGATGACTGCAAAGGAATCGGTCAGAAAATCATATAAAAAGACAATTCATGAAAGCATGGAATCCATAAAAGCAAATCCCGGACGCTGTCGCACATGCCGAAAAGATATGATCCGGAATACGGAAAACCGGCTGCCGGAAATCCGCCTGTATCAAGAAATCGCTGGTGAACAGACCGGGATTTTTAAGTCTAAGAAGGAGACAACGGAACCTCTTTTTTGCGCGATCCGATAAAGAAGACCAGAAAGGCATTATCATGAAGTATCTACGTCAGTTCAGCATTATTTTGTTTATTTCATTTCTTGGAGAATTATTGCATACGCTCCTGCCGCTGCCGATCCCTGCAAGCGTCTACGGACTTGTCCTGATGCTTGCCGCTCTGTGCACCGGAATACTGAAATTGGAACAGGTCAGGGAAACCGCAGGATTTCTGATCGAGATCATGCCTGTGATGTTCATTCCTGCTGCAGTGGGACTTCTGGACGCATGGCCTTCCCTCCGGTCCATGTGGCTGCCCGTGATACTGATCACCCTGCTGACTACCGTTATCGTAATGGCGGTGACCGGACTGGTGACACAATTCCTGATCCGCAGAGATTCCGGAAAAAAGGGAACAGGAAATCGCGGGAAGGCAAACGCGTCCGACCAGGAAGCGTAAACCGTAGTTCCGTCAGCAAAAATTATAATACCGGAATGAGGAAAAACCATGAAAGAATTTCTGACCGGCTCCGTTTTCTTCGGAGCATTTATCAGCCTTGCCGCATACGAGGCAGGATTATTGTTAAAGAAAAAGTTTAAACTGGCCGTCTTAAATCCGCTGCTCATCGGAACCATCTGCGTCATGGCAGTACTCCTGCTCCTGCAGGTGGATTATCCGCAATACAATGAGAGCGCCCAATATATCAGCTATCTGCTGACCCCCGCCACGGTATGTCTTGCCGTTCCTCTGTATCAGCAGCTTACCCTGCTAAAGAAACACGGCAGAGCCGTGGCCGGCGGCATTACAGCCGGCGTACTGGCAAGCCTGCTCAGCATCTTCCTGCTCTCCAAACTATTCGGCCTGAACCATGAGCAGTATGTCACTCTGCTTCCCAAGTCTATCACCACAGCCATAGGAATGGACATCTCCCGGGAACTGGGCGGCATGGAAACCATAACTGTGGCAGTCATTATCATTACCGGAATCTTCGGAAATGTAATAGCGGAGTTCCTATGCAGAATATTCCGGATCCGGGAACCCGTGGCGAAAGGCCTTGCCCTGGGAACCGCCTCCCACGCCATTGGCACTGCCAAAGCCATGGAGATGGGGGAAGTGGAAGGCGCGATGAGCAGCCTCGCTATCGCCGTGGCAGGACTTCTGACCGTGCTGGGAGCCTCCCTGTTCGCGGGACTGATGTGAACCGCGGACTTTCGCCGCTATTTTACGTAATTCACTACCAGGATCGCCGCTCCCAGAACCGCCAGGACCACACCGGTGGCACGGTTCAGGGTGACGGCGCTGGCCTTGTTGGCAAATCTTGCCGCGATCCTTGCCCACAGCAGTGTGGATGCCACACAGAAAACCAGGCACCACAGATCCGGCATACCGTCGATGGCAAAATGACTCACTGCCCCTGTCAACGCTGTAAACGTCATAATGAACACGCTTGTCCCCACAGCCGTCTTCAATTCATATCCCAGAACGCTTGTCAGGATCAGCAGCATCATCATTCCGCCGCCGGCCCCGATGAAACCACAGATAAATCCCACAATGACACCGCAGGCAACAGACTGGATGATCCTCCTCCTGCCGCTGACCTCATTCATGGCTTCCTTTGTGGTCATCACAGGCTTGACAATGAACTTAATGCCCAGCAGCAAAGTCATGAATACGGAGAAGCTGCCCATGGTGGTATTCGGCACCCTGCTCGCCACCCAGCTTCCCACCAGAGTAAACAGCAGTACCGCGGCCATCATCACGGAACCGTTCCGGATGTCCAGATTCTTATTTTTCCCGTAGGTATACGCGCTTACGGCGCTTGCCAGCACGTCGCTTGCCAGGGCGATGCCCACAGCCTCATATGCCGGGAGCCCCAGAAAAGTGATCAGCATGGGACTGATCACCGCGGCAGCGCTCATGCCCGCAAATCCCGTGCCAAGCCCGGCGCCTATTCCTGCAACAAAACAGATCAGTAATTTGAATATCATTCCTCACACTCCTTTAAATAACCGTTGATATTATCCTGCATTCTGTCAAAGTACCGTTTCATATTCTCAATCTCATTTTCCGTAAATCCCCGGAGCATGACAGCAAGGAAATTTTCCTGTGCCCCTCTTCCATCCTCGATAATGGGGGCGGCAGCCTCACAGATTCTCAGATGCGCCGTCTTCTTGTTATCCTGCGTATATTCTCTCCTGAGACAGCCCTTCTCCTCCAAAAGTTTAACGGACGAGGAAACCTGTGATTTGGACAAATACCTGACCTCCACAATATCCGTGGCCGTGTCATAGAGCGGATTGTTCGCCAGAAAGAGAAGAATATCCAGTTCCATTCTGGTAATGTCATGCTTCACGCAGATTTCACCCACACAGTTTGCGTACAGGGTCTTGATCGCGTTTTGATGTTCCCATGGATTTAAGGGTATCATTTCTCTGCTCCTTTTTGTTCTTTTTAGAACTATTTTATGCCTATTTGGGGAAATGTCAAGCGGAAATCTGTCGCCGCCACAAGATATTTTCCGGTATTCTGCGTGTCACAGACCGGATACCGGTCCGCCTTTTACCGCACACAAAAAAGCAGCTGCTTTTCGTCAGGATAAAGCGCTGCTTTGCTGCAGACCCAGATCAGGATGAAAAATGTTCCTGTCAAATACACCTGATAAACCACGGGCCAGGACATATCACGGCTGTGAGAAATGAGCCAGCTCACGTTTCAGGTATTCATACCGCTGCCTCTTCTCCTCTTTGGCAAAATGTATCTCCCGCGACTGCTCCGGATTCCCCTCGTACACAAGCACTTCCTCTCCAAACTGCTCGCTGGTCAGATCAAAAACACACTCCCCCACCACATTATAGCAGTGATAATTCCCGTCAGGCCGCAAGATCCCATGGACCTCACCGCCAAAAATATCCTGTGCCAGAAACGCCGTAATGGAACACTGGCCCAGCGTCTTATTTTCCGGCGACCACTCTTTCCTCATTCTCGGCGCACAGGTCTCCGCACACCAGATCCCGGACAATGCGTCGTACAGATCCAAAGGGGTTCTGATTCCCCGGTATTCTTCTGTGACAGCGGGAACCGTCGCCTGTTCCCAACCATAAAATTGATAAGCCATCTCTTCTCTCCTTCTTCCAGTTCCGCAGCCGCCCGCATAATGTCCCGGACCAGAGCCATTTCAGGCCCCATGGCGTCCGTACATGCTCCAGGCATCTTCGGACGGTTGCTGTTTTTTCTTCCGATTTCAAAGCGGTACAATAATGCCCCGATATACCCGATCGTCACCTCATGTATCCATTTCAGGGTGATCGGCGCCCCTGTGTATATACATCCGTGTCAGCTCTCCCTCCGCCCCTTTCACCATGCACAGGAATTCCCATCCATACCGTTCATAGAAAGCAGTGTGATCTGTGACAAGATAAAGCGTATCAATTCCGTTTCCTGCAAATTCCTCACAGACGAACCGGAGCATTTCCCCTGCGATCCCCCGATTGCGGTATGCTTCTTCCACATACACCGCACACACATTGGGGGTCAGGTCTTTCCGGTCGTGAAAATCGTTCTCGATCACTCCGATACCTGCTATGATCTCTTCCCCCTCCATGACCACATACCACTGCGGAACAGCGGAGGTATTTTTCAGACAATCCTCCATGCTCTCTCTGTAAGCGCTTTCCGGAATGTCCCACTTCCGGTGAAACCAAAGCGCCGCCTTCTCCGCAAGCTCTCTGTGATCCTGTATTCTCAATATATCCATTGACTTGTTCCTTCCTCTCTGTGAAGCATATTTACTTTCCTTCAAGCACGCTCTACACACGGCTGTCCCAGGTTTATCACGCAAAAGGCGCGTGACAACTCATCCCCTCTCACAGCAACGGCGCAACCGCCTTCATCACCTGCCCCGTCAGCTTCACAGTCCACTTTTCCCTGCGTACCGTTTCCATTGTGACCTGTCTGCATTTCGCCAGAGTGGACTGAAAATCCGCTTCGATCTCCTGTATGCAGTCCGTATGATACATATAGGTGGCACATTCAAAATGATGATAGAGACTGCGGTAGTCCAGATTGATGGTCCCCACCACCGCTTCCGTCAGATCACTGACAAATACTTTCGCATGGACAAAGCCCGGCGTGTACTCATATATCTTTACCCCGGAATCCAACAGGGACGCATAGTGGGTCTTCGCCAGCGCATAGGGGATCTCCTTGTCCGGTATCCCCGGCAGCAGCAATATGACTTCCACACCCCTCTCCGCGGCAAATTTCAGGGCCGTCTCCATCTCGCCGTCCAGGATCAGATAGGGCGTCATGATATGTACAAAGGAAAGGGCTCTGTTCAGGATATCCATATATACCCTCTCTCCCAGCCTGTCGTCATCCAGGGGACAGTCCCCGTAAGGAATGACATACCCCTTTGCCGTTTCCACCGGAAGCGTCGGATATGCCAGAAACCGTTCATACTCATCCGCCTTTTCGCCGATCCTACACATCTGTAAGAACATCAGAGTAAAGCTTCTGACTCCCTCGCCCTTTAGCATAACGGCAGTATACTTC
>JAIEKC010000635.1:0-43323 GCA_029064505.1 Acetatifactor sp. | reverse complement strand
ATCTGCCAAGAGCTTTAGCTCTTTGGTGGCCTCACTCAACGATGCCACCGCATCGCCTCGTTCAGCCGCCTTGCAGGTTGAAAATTCATTCTGCGTCATTTGGCTGAAAATGAACGTGTCAGCACACCAGCTCTTTTATCGTTAACCGTTCACAACAGCCGCTGAAAGCCGGGGACAAAGTGTCAGGATAAGTCATATTCTGCCATGTGCATGGCAAAAAGTAAAAACTCCGGTGCATACCGGAGCTTTTACTTTTGATAGGGGGAATTATGTTTGAAAGTATCTATAGGAACCTGATAAATCAGGATTGTTTTTAGGCGAAGCTGACAGAACCCTAACCCATGTGTTAAAACTCAACAGCTCCTTTGTTTATGTATTTATCATACATGGAAAATATGTCCAAAGTTTGACCATGTGCTAAAGGTTTTATAAAGATTCTTAAGAAATTGTGGGATAAAATTTATAATTTGATAATCTGTTCAGAATCTGTATTCTGATCCGCAATAAGCTGTAAATCACGTTCAGCCGGAGCATGGATCCCCAAAAGTGTGGATACATCGCTCCGGCTGAACGGATTTACAATTGTTTTATACAGGATTTACTATATTCGAGCGGTGGAAGACGGCCTTCAACCCCAGATCCCGATCCAGAAGCACTATGTTGGCATATTTACCGGGAGTAAGGCTTCCGTAGTCGTGATAAATGCCAACAGCCTTTGCGGGATTGACTGCGGCGCACTTCACTGCGCTGGCAAGCGGGATGCCCATGTCCCGAACGGCAGTGCGGACGCAGTCCATGAGATTTGTCACGGAGCCCGCGAGAGTTCCATCCGCTAAAACGGCCAGATTACCCTTTACCGTGACCGTCTGTCCTCCCAGATCATATTCACCGTCCTTAAGTCCTGCGGCACGCATACTGTCGCTGATCAGGATGATCCTGTCATCTCCGAATATTTTGAAAGTAGTACGCACCGCTGCGGGATGGATGTGTATACCGTCGCAGATCAGCTCCGCCATGCAATGGCTGCTGTCGGCAGCGGCGCCGACAGGGCCGGGAGCGCGGTGGCTGAAAGGCATCATGGCATTATAGGTGTGCGTCAGCTGGGATGCGCCGCAGGAAAGGGCTTCTTTTGCCGTATCGTAGTCCGCGGTAGTGTGGGCAAGGGAAATATTGATGCTGCCGCTGTTCTCGCGAATGAAATCCATGGCGCCATCCGCCTCAGGGGCCACGGTCACTGTACGGATCAGACCACCAGAAGCCTGCTGAAGCCGTTTCAGCATCTCCGTGTCCGCAGGACAGATATATTTATCGTTTTGCGCGCCCTTTTTGGCAGGGCTGATAAAGGGTCCCTCCATATACAGACCGCAGAAATCCGCACCGTCGGCGCAGGAAAAGTCTTTTGCAGACCGGCAGATCCCGGTCAATACTTCCTCGGACATGGTCATGGTGGCAGGGGTGATGGAAGTCACTCCCTGGTGAAGTTCGTATTCGGCAATGACGCGGAATGCCTCCTCGGTGCCGTCGCAGCAGTCGCATCCCATACAGCCGTGAAAATGAATGTCGGTCAGTCCCGGAATAACGTAACATCCTTCGGCATCCGTCAGGGTTTCAGGCGCCTCCGATGCGAAATAAGTCTCCTCCGATACAATCCGGTCATCACACAGATAGACTGTAGCGGGCACAAAGGCACCCTCCTCCTGGAATACACTGCCGTTTATAATTTTATGTTTTTTTGACATTATATACCTCGTTTCTGCATTATACCCCGCTTATACGGGTATGACTCAATTGAACTTCCGCATGCCGAAGGCGGTTATGTCCTGATGCATATGCCGGAAGCCGACAGTCGCAGGACTGACCTTATGCGGCATTTGTGGAGATGCCTACGACAATGCCGCCTCGTCGGCAACGAGAATCACATTGTTATGCAGCTGCAGGATGGAAGCAGGCACCTGTGGTGTGACAGGGCCGAAGAAAGCCTTTTTGACAATGTCAGCTTTGTCTTCTCCGGAGACTACCACCAGTACCTGGCGTGCGGACATGATCGTCTTAATGCCCATGGTATACGCCTGACGGGGAACCTCTTCCTCCGATGCGAAGAAGCGCCGGTTTGCCTTGATAGTCTGATCGGCCAGTGTGACACAGTGGGTTTCCTTTTCAAAGAAAGAGTCCGGTTCGTTAAAGCCGATATGTCCGTTGTGCCCAAGGCCCAGAAGCTGTATGTCCGCTCTTCCCACGGAAGCAAGGGTTTTATTATAGTCTTCACAGGCTTTTTCGCTGTCAGCTTCCATGCCATCCGGAAGGAAGGTTCTGTTTTTATCGATATTTACTTTATTGAACAGATTTTCATTCATGAAGTAGTAATAACTCTGGGGATTCTCCCGTGAAAGCCCCTTGTACTCATCCAGATTTACGGTAGTGACCTGTGAAAAATCCAGATCTCCCCTGTCACACCATTCCGCAAGCTGCCGGTATATGCCCAGAGGGGTGGAGCCTGTGGCAAGTCCCAGTACACAGTCCGGTTTTAAAATGATCTGCGCGGAAATAATGTTCGCGGCCTTTCGGCTCATGTCATTGTAATCTTTTGCTCTGTAGATTTTCATGTCTGCCTCCTGTTTCTCCGCTTAAGCGGTTTGGATATTGCGATACCTTTTATGGCGAGTCCTGAATAGAAAACCGAAATGGAAGAGTGACTCAGCCCTTACGGACATTATATCAGTCATTGACAAACGATACAAGGTCTGAACAAAAGGAGACTGCATAAAGTTCACACAAAGTGGGGATGAAATAACGGGAGCATTTTGTGTGAGACTTGCGAAAAGCATTATTGCGAAAATATACCGGGTTCTATATAATAGAACCAGTATTCTATCCGGTCAATCTATAGTAGAAGGCACAGGAATAAGATTTGAGGCCTGCAGAAAGGCATGGTTATTATAATGAAGATTGCAATCTGTGACGATGAAGCAGAGTACCGTCAGATCCTGCGGGAAAGAATTCTGCACCATGCGGTCATCTGGAATTATGAGGTGGAAATTACAGAGTATGCGGACGGAAGCAGTCTGCTGGCAGCAGTGGGCAAATATGGAAGCCAACGTTCAAATATGGAAGTCAGTGCCCTTCAAAGAGGGGCATGGGAGTGTAAAAATGAAAGTGCGGATGTATATTTTCTGGATATAGAGACGGAAGGCGGGGCGGACGACGGGATCAGGACGGCCAGGGAGCTTCGCAGACGGGGAGACAAAGGGCTGATCGTCTATGTCACAGGCTTTATTGACTATGTGCAGACGGGTTATGAGGTCAGGGCGTTTCGCTATCTGCTCAAAAGTCAGATAGACAGGGATCTGGAGCAGGTTCTCCTGGATATCAGGAAAGAACTGGAGGGAGAGGACTTTTTCTCTTATCGGAAAAATAAGGAAATACTGCGTGTGAAACTGCAGGACATTCTTTATCTGGAGAGTGACAGACGCCTTGTGCGCATCAAATGTGATCAGGGGGAGGAAACGTTCTATGGCAGTCTGGATGATGTGGAAGAAGAACTGGCCGGAAAAGGATTCCTGCGCTGTCATAAGAGCTACCTGATTCATATGGACAGGGTGAGAAAGCTCTCGGGAGGACAGATCGTGATGGAGGACGGAAGCATTGTCGCTGTAAGCCGTTCTTATGGAAAGGCGGTAAAGAGAGCGCTTACACTGCACTTTGCCCGGTGACGTCGGAGGCAGATATATATTTGCGGGCAGTGAACTGCAGCACGGAGGAGCTGCGGGGGACTTGAGCTGTTATGAGGGGTGAAGGTATTTATGAAAGAATTCGGTATGAATCTGGGGATCACACTGGTTCTGGCAGGGAGCTATTTATGGTGTATGAGAAGGCAGGGCAGAACCGGGAAAATTCTGGGGTTGTCCTGTTTTCTGGTGGCGGGGTGCTTTTTGGACAGATTATTCGGTCTGGTTATGGAAGGGATCATCCGGGACGATTTCCAGGGACAGATGCGGTTTGCGGGACTTGCGCTGTCCAAAAGCATGACAGGGATCCTTCTGCTTGTGATCTGCGGTGTCAGCAGGGAAGCTGCCGGGAATGGGGACATGAATGTGGATAAAGGGATGAGTTATATAGACAAACTGACGGTGGCAGGTACCGTCTTTTTTTGGTGTGTGCTGACTGCTACAGGGATATCTCCGGGGCGGGAGGTATGGAGCGGGCGGAACACCGACTCCGGGCCGGACGGGCCCCTGGTGGCGGATTTTATCCGGACACTTTTGCTGTTTGCCACACTGTTGGGATTCTACCTCTCTGTATACAAATACAGGCGGTCGGAGCATGGCAGGCAGGAGGAACGGAAGAGACAGGAGGAACGCAGGCAGACAGAGACCTATCTCTATACCATTGAGAGTAATTATCAGAGGACCAGAGAATTGTGGCATGACCTGAGAAACCATATCAGTCTGCTGCATCTTCTCCTGCAGGAAGAAAAATATGAACAGCTGCGGGATTATCTCCGAGTATTGGGAGAGGAAGTGGATCAGATCGCGCTGCCGGCAAAGAGCGGGAATCTGATCGTGGACGCGGTGCTGGCGGACAAGGTGTCCAGGGCAAAGCGGGAAAACATAGCGGTGGAGACGGAATTGTGTGATCTTACCGAACTGCCGCTGAAACCGGACGAGATATGCAGCCTGTTTGGAAATCTGCTGGACAACGCCATTGAAGCATGTCTTCGGGTAGAGAGAGGGAGGAAGATCACGGTTACATGCCGGGTGAGGGATGGGGAGACTTATCTTTCCGTCAGGAACACTATGGCAGAGGAAAACATTGCGCAGGGAAATCGGCTTATAAGCCTCAAAAGTGACCGGGAGAACGTGGTGGGGCACGGCCTTGGTCTTCGCAGTGTGGAGCGGGTGGTGAACCGTTATGCCGGTGAACTGGTAACGGATGTCGGTGAAGGGATGTTTACGGCGGCGGTGTGGCTGCCGGGGGAGAGGGAAGCGGAGCAGAATTGCCAAAGGAAAGTACTGAAAACAGAGGAAAGCGCATATGAGGAAAAAATATAAGAAAAGAATATAAGGAAAGAATATAAGGAAAGAATGGGATGAAAGGGACTGGTGCCGTGCCCTGCAGAATGGTATGCAAAATATGTCAAACAGACAGTAAATTATTACAGTCAGCCGCGTGAGAACGCAGGTTGTGGTATCCTGAGAGACAGTCGGAAGGATCCGGCCGGAAAGGAGAACAGGGAATGAAAACATTAAAAAACTGTGCATATGCGATACGAACAGTTTTTCACTATGCACCCCTCAATGCGGTGCTGTATACCATTGGTTATTTTGTGCCTGCATTTTTCACGGGACTGCAGATGCTGTTGGTGCAGAACATTGTGGACAGCGGTGTGGCACTGGTCCAGGGCCAGGGGGAACTGCAGCCTGTAGTCCGGTGGAGTGTGCTGCTGGTCATTATGCTGACATTGTGGGTGTCCTTGCAGAAGCTGGCGCAGTATGAGCAGTCGGTCATCCAGACACGGCTTACCGAACGTATGGCGCCGGACATAGCGAACAAGCTTATAGAGCTGGAATATGCCAGCTTTGAGGAGAAGGGCATACAGGAGGTGTTCCAGAGAATGTCCGATGAGCCCCAGCAAATGGTAGGCCAATGCTTTAACAGGGCAATGATCAATGCCCAGGGAACCATGTCCCTGATCTTCAGCATGGCAGTCTTCTTTTCCATCTCGGTATGGGTGGGCGTGGGGGTTTTGCTGATCGGTATCCCTACCAGCATATTGGGATATTTTTCTGCGGGAAAGCGGCGGCTCATCACCAGACAGTCCGCGGATTCCAGAAGGCGGATGGCGGATCTGAAAGGGCTGTTATCTAACAAACATGCCATGTATGAGATGAAATTATTTTCCTCGGAGGAATTGTTTACTCATAAATGGAATAAGAGCAGCGGCGAACTGGCGGATATTACCATGCGTGAGGGACGCAAGTCTCTGACTATGGATATTGCAAGTAATCTTCTGCAGGTGTTATACATTGTCTTTATTATCTTTACTGTGACTTACAGTTTTTTTCAGGGGAGAATTACTCTGGGACAGTTTACGGCGGCCATCGGCGCGGCAAATTCTATTGGGGATAAGCTTTATTATGCGGCCTGGCATTTGTCCATGATGCTGCGGTTTGCCATGGAGATGGATTTCTATATAGAATTTCTGCGTCTGGAGCCCCGAGGAGATCGGGGTGAAGTGACATCCGTGGGCAATTATGATATTGCCTTTGAGAATGTCAGCTTTCAATATCCCGGCACGAACCAGAAGATATTGCGGAATGTGACCTTTTATGTCAAAGACGGGGAGCGTATCGCCTTCGTGGGAGAGAATGGTGCGGGGAAATCAACCATTATCAAGCTGCTCTGTGGTCTCTATGAGCCGACAGCGGGACGTGTAACGGTGGGCGGCGTTCCGGTGCGGTCCCTGTCGGAAGAGCTCAGGCAAAAGGTACTGGCAGTGGTATTTCAGGATTTTCAGGGTTATCAGATGACTTTGCGGGAAAACATTGCTTTCGGCAGCATAGACAGGCTGGATCAGGACGCGGAGCTGATACATGCCCTGAAGCTGGCGGACGGAGAGGAATTACTGGCGGATATGCAGGGGCTTGACAGAAATCTGGGAAAGCTGGCTGAGGACGGGCAGGATCTGTCAAAGGGCCAGTGGCAGCGGGTGGCCATGGCCAGAGCCTTTGTCTCTAAAGCGAGGTATGTAATCCTGGATGAGCCTACGGCGGCTCTGGATCCCATTGCGGAAAGCCAGATGTATGAGAATTTTGCGAAAATATTTCATGAGCGGGGAACCATTATGATCTCTCACCGCCTGGCTTCCGCCAGAATGGCGGATCGGATCATGGTGTTGGACGGGGGAAGGATCGTGCAGGAAGGAAACCATGAAGAGCTGATGAAAAAGGGCGGATTGTATCAGGATATGTATATGGCGCAGAGTTCCTGGTACTATTGTGAGCAGACGCTTTAAGCGGCTTTGAATCTGCCGGGGAATGCTTTTCCCAGGGTGTGCGGACTGGGGGAATGAATTTCCTGACGCGCTTTAGTGTGCCCGGTTGACGCGTTTTCTTCTGAAAGATACACGAATTGTGTTTGCCGTCTGTGCGGGTATACGGGAAATTCGAAAAGATATGGAAAAAGAATCGGATCCAGGGGGCTGAATATGAATAAAAAGAAGAATTATATCTATTTTAAGTATGTGTTTCAGGATTGTTTCAAGGCATTTCCCGCAATGCTGATCCTGCTGGTATTGCTGGAGGTCATGAATGATGTATTCGTAGTGCTGCGCCCTGCAGTGTTGGCGGAGGTTGTCGAGGGAGCGGCAGAAGGGGCAGGACGGCAGCTTGTGCCGGAAATCGCGTTTTTTGCCGGCCTGCTTCTGACAGCGCCCCTTCTCAATTCTGTCAACCGTTGGGCGGAACTGGTGCTGGATGTAAAGTCAGAACAGTATTTCGGCAGGAAGATGTTTGCCTTTTCCAAGCAGATCCGGTTGGAGGCTCTGGAGGACACGGAGGTACTGGATCAGTTTAAAAAGGCGGAACGGGCCATGCAGAATAACACTACTGTAGCGCTGCTTATGAGCATACTCAATGTATTGGGGCGTGTGGCTACCTGTGTGGGTATCATGGCGGTGGTGGGATCCTATTCCGGATGGCTGCCTGTCATAGCTCTGACCGGTGCCGTTCCAAGTCTGCTGGTACAACTTTACGGGATAAATGTGAGGGTGAAGCTGAGACGCCGGCAGAGCATGTCAAGGCGGAAGGTACAATATCTGTGGGAGCTGTTTACCCGGAAGGAAGCGGTGAAAGAGATGCGCACCATGGGATTTTCAGCCTATCTGAAAGAAAAGTGGAGCGAAGAAAATGTGACTCTGGTGAGAGAGTCCCAGGAAGTGGAGCAGAGACTTTACAGAAAAGGAATGATCTCGGACAGTATCGTAAATCTGTTCTATGCTCTGAATATAGCGGCTACTTTATATCTTATGGTAAAAGGTCAGATTTCCGTGGGAGAGTTCGCGGCATGTCTTATGGCATTTGCCAGCTTTCAGACCAGCCTGCGGAGCCTGGTGGATGTGGCAGGAGGAATATTTGATTATTATCAGTACACGGAAGATTATTATGACTATTTTACCATTCCGGTGGAGCAGAATGGAACCGGGCAGTACCGGCCTTTTCAGGACAGCATTTCCCTGAAAGATGTCACTTTTCGTTACAAAGGGGCGGAGGAGAATGCCCTGAAGGGAGTGAACTGCTCCATCGCAAGGGGCGAACATGTGGTGATCGTGGGAGAGAACGGTTCCGGTAAGACGACTCTGTCAAGACTATTGACGGGAGCATATCTGCCCCGGACAGGGGAGATTTCCTATGACGGACAGAGCACATCGGAGCTGGACAGGAGAAGTCTGTACGGACACATTTCTGTGGTCCCCCAGGACTTTGTGCATTATCAGTTTACACTGCGGGAGAATATAGGTATCAGCGATATAGACCGGATGCAGGATGGGAAGGCCATGGAAACGCTTCTGAGGCAGGTGGCGGGACCGGAATTCCTGAAGGATATCGGTAGTCTGGATATGCAGCTGGGCAGAGAATTTGGCGGCAGGGAGCTGTCAGGGGGACAATGGCAGAAGATAGCCATTGCCAGAGGGCTGTGGAAGGACAGTGACATCATCATTCTGGATGAACCCACCAGTGCCCTGGATCCTTTGGTGGAATATGATATTCTCTCCAAGTTTAAAGAAATGATCCGTGACAAAACTTCCGTCATTATCTCTCACAGGGTTGGTATGTGCCGCAGCGCGGACAAGATCATTGTGATGAAGGACGGCCGTGTGGCGGAATGTGGGAAGCATGAGGAGCTTCTGGCCCTGAACGGGGAGTACAGCCGGATCTGGGAAGAGCAGGCGAAGTGGTACGCATAGTGCACTCTGCCGAAAATGACTTGTGCCAATGCGGACCGCAAGCCTTAGTTTCTCTTATTGATATCATGGGTTGGATTTTGTATAATAGACCAGATACATTACAGGGGAGGAATAGGGAAGATATGTATTTTACGAATAAGGAAATACTGGGGATCGCCATGGAGCAGTCTGCCATAGATGCAAACTGCAGCGCTGCCGATTTTATGGAGGAGCGGAATGTGGTGGTGATATCAAAGAAAAATGAGAGAGCGAGGAAATATCTGGAGCTGCCGCTGCCATGCAATCTGATCTCCTACGGAAACAATATTGTGGCCTCAGTGCAGGAAGAATACAGAGAAATTGCCGCATCGTATATTAACAGGTATCCGGTGGAGCATTGTTTTGAGACACCGAATATGCATGTATTGAATGATGCATTGCAGGAGGACGGGCTGAGGATATGCTTTATGGCGGAATATTTTCTGCCTGATCTGAACTGCTTTCAGGAACAAAGGTGTGGGTATGAATTGAGGATTCTGCATCAGGAAGATTTTACTTCCTTATATAAAAAGGAATGGAGCAATGCCCTGTGTGAGAAGCGCAGGGAACTGGATGTGTTGGGGATCGGTGCCTATGATGACAATGCTCTGGTGGGATTCGCGGCCTGTTCCGCGGATTGTGACACCATGTGGCAGATCGGAGTGGACGTACTTCCGGAATATAGGAGAAAAGGAATTGCCTCCGCTTTGACCAGCCGTCTGGCATTGGAAATATTAAAGGAGGGTAAGGTTCCCTTCTATTGCGCGGCATGGTGCAATATAAGATCTGTCAGAAATGCGATCAAAAGCGGTTTTCGCCCTGCATGGGTTGAGATGACGGCAAAGGCCCGGTCCGTGGTGGATGAGATGATACGGTAAAGCGGCAGCAAAAATTACTCAAAATATCAGGACATTTTTTTCCCATATGCTACAATATAGTTACGATATCGTGACAGGTGGAACAGGCGGTTTATTCAGGCGCAAAGAGGTTCGGAGAGCCTGCGGAGCAGACAGGGAGGGGAAACTTTGTATGAAAAATCTGGAGCTTCTTCAGACAGCACTGACATATATGGAAGACAATCTGACGAGCGACATTCATACGGAGGACATTGCCGAACATTGTTACTGCTCTAAATCCACTTTGGAAAAGCTTTTCAAATGTATCAACGGAATAACTGTGCGGGACTATATGATCCGCAGGAGAATGGTCTACGCAGCCAGGGTATTAAGGGAAAATCCTTCCCAGAATCTGTTGGAATTAGCGGTTTTATGCGGATATAATTCCAACGAGGCCTTTGGGCGGGCGTTTAAGTCGGTCTGGAACTGTAATCCGTCGGAATTTAACGGGATCTATCAGTTTTCCGAACTATATCCCCGGCTGCGTGTGCCGACGCAGGAAGGAGATTGTTATATGAGAAGCAGGAAACAGGTTGATATCAGTGAACTATACGACTTATTTCGGGAAAGAAAAGACTGTTATTTTGTGTGTGCAGACATCAAGTCCCTGGTACCCATCAATGACATATCCCGTAAGGCGGGAGATCTGGCAATTTTGGAGGCGATGAGACGCCTCAGTGACAGTGCGGGAGAAGAGGATGTTGTGTTTCGGATCGGGGGAGACGAATTTGCGATTCTGACCAATACTGCTGACATCGATGAAGCGGAGGCGATCGCAGAAAAGGTTCGTGCAAAGAACGGGGAATCTTTCCGCTTTGAAGAGCACAAAATTCCTTTATTTCTTTATGTTGCAGTGACTGTCCTGCCTTTGAAACCTCTGCGCTACAGCGAACTGTTTACCGGGCTGCATGCGGCACTGGACAAGGCGAAGTGTGTTTCGGGCGGATCGGAAATATAAGAAGAACATGACTGTGGTATGGAAGCTGCTGACTCTGGGCAAGCTAAGTTCATGAAGACAAAAAGCGGATTTATACATTCAACAATCAGAACCTTTGACTTTTATGTGATCCTTTTCTTTATCATCTCCTTTGCCGGCTGGCTGTGGGAGGTGGCAATCTATCTGGTAACGGAGCACGCCTGGATCAACAGAGGAATCTGTCTCGGCCCCTATCTGCCCATTTATGGCGCAGGGGGGCTTTTATTGTGGTTTTTGCTGCACCGGCTGCATGAGCAGAAGCTCTTGACCTTTTTTCTGTCGGCGGTAGTCTGTTCCGCCGTGGAATATGTGACCAGTGTTTTTCTGGAGTGGAAATGGGGCATGAGATGGTGGGACTACAGTGAATTCCCCTTGAATTTGAATGGGCGCATCTGCCTGCTGGGGGCGGTCTGTTTCGGTCTGGGAGGTATGCTGCTGAATTGTTATCTGATGCCGGCCTATATGCGGATTTATCACAAAATGTCACCCGGGCGGAGACGGATCCTGTGTGGTATCCTGCTGCTTGTTTTTATTCTTGATGCCACCTACTGTGCGGTAAACCCCAACAGAGGACATGGCATAGCATGGGATTACAGGCCATGACATGGCGGCCTTTGCCCAAACTTTGTGCGTTTTGACCGGAACAGTCCAGACAGGTCGTTGAACTGCTGCTTTTGACCTGTTTTCTGCAGGAATAAATGTATGCCGGACAGTAGGAAAAGGAGGCAGCTTATGATATAATACACTCAAGAATCCGGACGCTGCGCATCTGTCGCGCTCCGCACTCAATGATTCTTTCGTTATCATGCCAGGTGAAATCAAATGTCTGCTTCGCAGCCGCTTGATTTCCTGCTGACATGATATAATGGACTCTGTCTGAAACGCGCAGGCAATCCATACAAAATGCGGAAACAGAAGGAGGAGTAAGATTTTATGGTAAAACACGTGATCTTATGGACATTAAAGGACAGCCTGTCCCTGGAGGAAAAGGCATCTGTAAAAAAGGGGATCAAAGAAGGCCTGGAGGGGCTTGCGGGCAGGATTCCCGGTTTGACGGAAATCAAAGTCCATACGGAGGGGCTTCCCGGCTCCAATGCGGATCTGATGCTTGATTCCACCTTTGAGGATGAGACTTCCCTGAAAGGCTATGCCGTACATCCGGAGCATGTGGCCGTGGCAGACGGCAAAGTACGTCCCTATACGGCGTCCAGAGTATGTCTGGATTATGTGATATAAGCGTGCTGGGAAGAGTGCACCGGGAGCCGGCTGCGGGGGCTTTGATCTATCCTGTGTGCGCGGAACACGCTCCAGGTAAAATACAGAAAGGCGGTAATATTAAAATGAAAAGTACGATCACAAGGCAAGAAGCGTTGGAGCTTCTGCAAAAGTATAATAAGGAGCCCTTTCACATACTGCACGGGCTTACGGTGGAGGGTGTGATGCGCTATTTCGCGGGTGAGACCGGAAACGGCGAGGACGAGGAGTATTGGGGGATTGTGGGACTGCTTCACGACATTGACTTTGAACTTTATCCGGAGCAGCATTGTATCAAGGCACCTGAGCTGTTGCGGGAAGCCGGTGTGTCGGAAGAAATGATATATTCTGTATGCAGTCACGGATACGGATTGTGCTGTGATCTGGAACCGAAGCATGAAATGGAGAAGATCCTGTTTGCGTCAGATGAACTGACAGGACTGATCGGAGCGGCAGCCCGCATGCGTCCCTCCAAGAGTGTAATGGATATGGAGCTCTCCAGCCTGAAGAAAAAGTACAAAGACAAAAAGTTCGCCGCGGGCTGTTCCAGGGAAGTGATAGCCGCCGGCGCGGAGAGATTGGGCTGGGAGTTGGATACACTGTTGGAGAAGACGATCCTTGCCATGCGTTCCTGCGAGGAGAGTGTCAACCGTGAAATGGATGATCTTACGGCCTGACAATATTTATCCATGGCAGTTCGGTGACATGCCTGAAAGGATACCTTATTCCAGATAGTCCTTCAGCAGCTGATAGTCATCATCCTGGGTACACACTACCTTTGAATCCTCCAATACGGATTTGTTACATAGTATGGATACAAGTACATAGTGTGAGAGCATGGATCTCAAATTCAGGATGCTGCCGTCAGTTGTATGAAAAAACACCTGCCCGGCACATTTGTCCGCAACAGCCAAAAATTCATTAATATCAATCCCCTCTTTTAATTTCATAGAAAACCCCTTCCTTTCCGACAACCTTTATGATTGATTGTGAACTGTAATAATCATAACATGAACCCTGGAAAATGTCATTAATTGTTTTGCAAAGTGAAGGAGTTTGGACATATAAAACAAAAAAAATAAAAAAATTTTCACGAATAAATAGACAAAATACACTATTTGGGGATAAAATAGAAGAAAATGTTTACAAAAGGAAAGGATTTGTTATGAAAAGGAAAGCATTAGCAGCAATCATATTAGCGATGAGTCTTTTCGCTGTAGGATGTGGAAATGAAGGTAATGATGATACTGCTTCCAGTCCTGTTGAGCTGGAAGCGCAGTCTGTAGCCAGCGCAGCTACTCCCGCACCTGCGCCCGAAGCGACAACGACACCGGAGCCGGAACCGGAAGGTCAGGTCATCACGGAGAGAGTGGTGAAGGATGGCATGATCCAGAGCTACCTGACAGGTGAGTGGGTGGATGAGGCGATCGGCAACAGAAGGCCTATCGGAGTTTCCATTCCCAACCAGAAGAGCTGTCTCCCTCATTACGGTATTACCAATGCAGGGATCATTTATCAGGTACCTCTGAGGGACAATCTCACCAGACTGTTCTGTATATTTGAAGATTTTGACGATCTGGACCGTATCGGACCTGTGAGGAGTATTCGTGACTACATGGTATATATGGGTCTGGAGCATGACGCGATCATTTGTCACTGGGGTACCGCGTACTATGCAAATGACCTGCTGAACAGCGATAAGGTGGACAATATCAGTCAGTCGACCCAGGGTATTACGAAACCTACCTCCGGCGCTTTCGACAGATATAACAGAGGTGGAAGCTACAATAGCACAGACTCCGCGTATATGTTTGTGGATGGTCTGATGAAGGGCGTTGAGACCAGAGGCTATAATTGGGATTATGATGACACCTTCGAGCCCAAATTCCTCTTTGCGGCGGACGGTGCGAGAGCTACTTATGATGATGCCAAGAGCGCTACGAAGATCTGGCCCGGCGAAAAGGGTAATTATAATACCGTGGGAGCGTATTTTGAGTATGATGCATCTACCAATCTGTATGACTACTATGAGTACGGCAGCAAGCTGAGAGATGAGCACAGCGGGACGACTCTTCAGGTATCCAATGTTGTTCTGCAGGTCTGCTACGCGGAAGAAAGAGATACCCATGGATATCTGGCTATGGAGATGCACAGAGATGCAGAGCATCCCGGAAACGGCGACGGCAGATTGTTCTTCTTTACCAATGGCAAGGTTGTGGAAGGCTATTGGGAGAGAAAGAACGGTGATGATAAGCCTGCCAAGTACTACGATATGGATGGCAATGAACTGGTATTTAATCAGGGCAAGACTTTTGTATGTGAGATTTGGGACAAATGGGCAGATTCTATCAAGTATGAGTAAGAAGGTATGCTGCATGAACCGGGAAATATGAGATCTTGCAGGATCCATTAACAATTTATAAAAGAAACGGTACACTGGCTATATGGTGTACCGTTTTTTGTGCACACGGGCATACCAAATGAAATATGTCAGCAAGCTCATTGCACGCGGAAATAAAAGATAAGCCGCGTTGCGGCGACGGATGCGAAGCAGACGCTGAGGCGAGGGCTGAACTGTTACGAATATGCCGAAAAATGGCCATATATTTATTGACGGGATATGGCTTCAATGCTAAAATAAGTTTACTGTTTACACATCAGTGGCAAAACGGTTATCAATTAAGATAATACAGACAGGAGCATTATGAAGAGAGAAAATAAACTGATAGTGGCAGCGGTTGTGCTGCCGCTTCTTGTTGGAGTGTTTTTTGAACAGACTAAAGATTACAAGCTGAGTTCCATGCACTTTTTTGTGCTTACGGCACTGATCGTTACATACAACGGGGTGCTTTTTCTGCAGAGGGCGGAATGGGAGAGGCGCAAAGCTGTTCTGCAGTGCAGCGGCATGGGGTTTTTCACTATCGGCATGATCCAGGGTGTCTGTTTGCTCCGCAATACGGAAAATGTCAATGACAGTCTGAGAACAGTTCTGGGGATCACGCTGGCAGTGATCGTGACAGCGGCGTTTCTGTTTTTGCTGAAAGTGGAGAAAGGTGTCACGGAGAATGTGATCATGCTGGTGATCTTCGCGGCGTTTATGATAAGGATCTTCTATACGGTGCTGACGATGGCATTGCTGTATCAGAATGACCTGACTATTTTTCATCCGGATTGCTTCGGACATCTGGGGTATGTCTATCGTCTGTACGCCGACGGCAGGCTGCCGGATGTAAATCCCACCGAATCATATGAGTTTTACCAGCCGCCTCTGCATTATGCCATCAGCGCGATATATCTGCGGGTGCTTGGACTTTTTCGGCTTCTTCCCACGGCAAGGGAGGATATCGAAGAAATCCTGCAGGTCCTGCCCATGATATATTCCATGATAACCATTGTATATATTGACAAGATCGGGAAGAATTTAAAGCTTTCCCCCGAGGGCCGTCTGACCGCTGTGTGTTTTGCCGGGTTTCTGCCTTACAGTGTGATGCTTGGGGCGGCACTGAATAATGATCCGTTAGCGATCATGCTGATGGTCATGAGCATTTACTACACTTTGAAATGGCATGAGAAGCCTGGTATGAAGGGAATTCTGATCATGGCATTGTGTATTGGCTGTGCCATGATGGCTAAGGTCTCCTCCGGTCTGATCGCTCCTGCCATGGCGGTCATGATGCTTCACCGCGCATGGAAGGACAGGAAGCAGTGGACGGTATATCTGAAACAGTTTACCTGTTTTGGCCTGATCGCCTTTCCTCTGGGTCTGTGGCATTCCGTATATTGCTTTGTCAGATACCGGATGCCTATTGGATATATAGCAGATCTGAGCGAGGATTCTCTGCAGTTCATCGGAAATCATGACAAATGGTCACGCTTTTTTGATTTTGAAAATGCGTTTGAATTTCTTGGAGTGCGGATGGACTATGAACATCTTTTTGCGGACTATAATATACCGGTGACCCTGATAAAATATGCTACCTTTGGCGAGAGCTATTATTATCAGTCCAGCGGTTTGACGAATGTCTTGGGAACAGGGATGTTCTGGGTAAATGCGGTATTGTTCATTCTGATGGCGATCGCGGCTGTGGTATGGCTGTTTCTCAGGGATGGCAGAATGTGGCAGAAGATCTTCCTGCTTACGGGGGCGGGAGTGGGCGTATTTTCTTATTTGAAATTTTGCATCCGCTATACCCATGTATGTACCATGAATGTTCGTTATATCATGTGTCCGGTCTATATTGGCTGCATTGTGACAGCGGTTGCCGCCGCCGGGCTGCAGGAGAGGATCGCGGGAAAAAGCGAGACCGGCGGGCGTGTCTGGAAAAGGATCATGGTATCAGTGTCCGTGCTCTACGCTGTGGCGGTGATCGTGCTGAAGACAGGGATGCAGATGGTGGTAAATTTTTGATGGGGAGCGGCCGGAAATATTTCGTATGGCTTCCGGAAATGGAGATTTATGGAAACCGGATTTGAGAACAGGATTGCAAAATGGATTAAGTGGTGCTTTTGCATTGTTTTTACACTGGTCTTTGTTATTGTTGTGTTTGTGGATAAGAGAATAGAGGCTTCTCCCAACAGTACCCTGTGGACGGCGGCACCCAATCTTTTGCTGGTGCTGTTGCCGGTTGTGTTGATTGCAGGACTCTTGATATTATGGAAAAAGTGTGCTTTTATTCGGAAGGCTGGCAGATTTATTGAAAGGAATTATCTGCTGTTGCTGCTGTCAATGTCATTTTTGCTGTTGATCATACAGTGGTTTATTTCCTATCATATCTATTTTTTTGCAGGATGGGATCCCAGCATCGTGGTAGGCATGTCATACTATATTGCCGCGGGGGAGCAGACGGTAGGAGATTTCTGGTATTTCTCCCAGTATACGAACCAGATCGCGTTGACCGCCGTATTGGCGTGGATCCAGGAGCTGCCATGCTTTCTGGGCTATAATACACTGGCTTATTTTGTGTGTATTATGGTGGACTGCGGACTGGTCAATCTGGCAGGCGTCTTTGCCTCATTATCTCTCCGTAAACTGACAGGGAGCGGTACGGCTGCATTGCTATCGTATATTCTGTTTGCGATTCTGGTGGGAATTTCTCCATGGATCGTGGTTCCATATTCAGACACATACAGTATATTGTTTCCTTCTCTGGTGTTCTGGCTTTATCTGCTTGCAAGGAATCAGACATCGAAAAAGAAAGAATTGCTTTTATGGTTTTTGATCGGCTTTCTGGGCAGATTCGGTATGATGATCAAGCCTAACAGCGGGATGGTCTTTATCGCGGTTTTGATTATGGAAATTGTAAAGCTGATCGGGGAAAGGAAACCGGGCAGGCTGTCCGTGCTGCAGCATCTGGGCATGGTGGCGGCAGCGCTGGTGATTCTGGTGGGAGTCAACAGGGCAATGATATCTTACACAGGATGTATCTTGAATGAGGATATCAGACTGACTTATACCCATTATCTGATGATGGGTCTGAATGATGAGACAGCGGGAGCCTATAATTCAAATGATTATGGCTTTTCCAGTTCGCAGTCCTCGGTTGCGGAGTGTCAGAGGGCAAATCTGGAGGTCATACAGGAGAGGCTGTCAGAATACGGCGTAGGCGGATACCTGTATTTTCTTGTGCGTAAGACATTGACAAATTATAATGATGGCACTTTCAGCTGGTGGATGGAGGGCGGTTTCAATATGAGAAATTCCTCCAAGTATGAGACCCTGCTGACACAGCGGCTTCGCAGACTGTTCTACGGCGGAACGGATTGGAATTTCTATTTTGGATCCTTTGAACATGCTGTGTGGCTGGGGGTGTTGGGACTGCTGTTGGGAATGTTTTTGTTGAAAACAGGCAGGATGCGCTCTCAGGAAAATGTCATGCTGTTGTCTTTGCTGGGAAGCTTTGCTTTTGTGATGTTGTTTGAGGCAAGAGGGCGGTATCTGTACTGTATGTTGCCTGTTTATGTAATGTGTGCGTTTTATGGGTTGTGGCTGCTGTGTCGAAGATGTAATAAAAATTAAAAAAAGGTATTGACTTTTTTGACTATACCGTATAAAATAATCTATGTTGTGACGCAGGGATATACGTTACAGGCCCAGATAGCTCAGTTGGTAGAGCAGAGGACTGAAAATCCTCGTGTCACTGGTTCGATTCCGGTTCTGGGCATTGCGCAGTGGAATGGGGCGCTCTGATATGTAATGCATGCGGGTGTAGTTCAATGGTAGAACACTAGCCTTCCAAGCTAGATACGTGGGTTCGATTCCCATCACCCGCTTACAGGGAATGTGTTGGTTACCGATCATCTTCCTGTTATTACAATTTTATACTCACAGGTGGAAGCCTGTACATTATGCGCGAGTGGCTCAGCGGTGGAGCACCTCCTTGCCAAGGAGGGGGTCGCGGGTTCGATCCCCGTCTCGCGCTTTTTTTATTCCCGTGGGAAATATGTCAAGTGAGCATGCCTGCATATTTTGACAAATGCCGCGAGGATCACAATACCAAGGTGTCCAAGGGACACCTTCTGCTTTGCAGCACTGCAAGATCGATATCCCATTACCTGCAGCGGGGTATTTGCTCTCTGTAAGTAACAGGAATGAAATGTGAATACGTGTGCTGCTGATGGCGGCATGGTGAGAAGTTTGAAGGATTTCCGTGAATATTGCCTTTGACTGAATGGAAAGCGGGTAAGCAGTAAATTGGCAGAATTACAATCGGATACAACCGTACGAAAGGGATAGGATATGTCGGTCAGAATACACAATTTTATGGGCCGGTTAGGCTGGGAATTACAGAAGAGGCTGCCAATGCTGTCGAGCAATGCTTATCTGAAGCTGCAATTTCTGGGGAGAAGAAAATCACAGCAGGCTTATATCAAATATTTTATGGAGGCGAAGGAACCGCCTTACCCGTTGATCGTAAACCTGGAGACCATCAACCGCTGTAATTCGGACTGTGCTTTCTGTACGGCAAACAGGAACGCGGAGAAGCGTCCTTTTCAGCGTATGGAGAAGGAGCTGTTTTATTCTATTATTGACCAGCTTCGCGACTGGGGATACAAAGGGCATCTCACCTTATACGGAAATAACGAGCCGTGGATGGATGTCAATATTGTGGAATTTCACAAATATTGCAGGGAGCAGCTTCCGGATTGCTACATATTCATGTCAACCAACGGACTTCTTCTGACGGTGGATAAGGTGAAGGAGATCAAACCTTATATTGATCAGCTGGTCATCAATAATTACTGTGATGATATGAAGCTGCATAAAAACGTAAAAGAGATCTATGACTATATATGCGCGCATCCGGAGGAGTTTGCCGATGTGGAAATCCTGATCCAGATGCGGTATAAGCAGGCGGTTCTCACCAACCGCGCAGGCAGTGCGCCGAATAAGAAAAATACGGCTAAAGTTATCAGGGAGACCTGTCTGATGCCCTACACGGATATGTTCATCTTCCCGGACGGAAGGATGGGGATCTGCTGCTGTGACAATTTTGAGGTTACCACACTGGCGGATCTGAAGGTGACTCCCATTAAGGAAGCATGGAACAGTGAGCCGTATAAGGACATCCGAAAGAAGCTGCAGAAAGGCCGTCAGGAATATTCTTTCTGCAAGTTCTGTGATTTTATAGATGCCGGCCTGCGTATGGACGCGGTAAATGATGCATTGACCGGTGGAGAGATGCATGGCGCCAGGCAGTCGCTTTTCAAAAAACAGTGACCTGTCGCGGCAGGAAGTTGGTCTGTCAGTTCCGGAACGGACCACTCAGTCCACAAGTCCAATTCCTGATCGGATGGAGGGCAGGGATGCTATTTGTTATTCATTCGGGGATTTCCCCGATTCCAGACTTTGGAAGGCTGAGCCTTGGGTGTGGGACTGCGAAACAGCAGTCTGCCCAGGGCTTTTTTGTTAAAAGGGAACAGAGGCCAGAAATAGCTGTAACCTCCAAAGGTAGGAGTGGTAGCCATGGACAGCAGGACCAGTATTGATCCGATCAGGAATCCGGGCAGTCCGAAGAATCCGGTTGCCAGGATCAGCAGGATGCGGTACAGTCGGATACCGTCGCTGAACTCCGTACCGGAGATAGAGAGGGAGGCCAGCAGGGTAATTGCCGCATAAAACAGCACCTCCACGGAAGCCCAGTTCAGACTGACGGCAATGTCACCGATGATCAGTCCTCCAATGATGGAGAGTGAGCCGGAGAGTCTTCCGGAATTCAATGCGGCGGAATATTTCAGTAAATCCAGCAGAAATTCTACTGCCAGTACATAGAAAAATATTCGTTGCGGCGTCATGCTGCCACTGTCCGAAAGCAGTCCCCATTGGTCGGACAGCTCCGGGAAATATCCGGTCAGGAGCAGAAATACGGGCATCAGAAGCAGACTGACGGGAATGCAGAAAAATCTCACCAGACGGAAGTAGGTCCCCACCGAAGGGCTGTTGTAGTAGTCTTCGGAACTCTGGGTAAATTGGAAGATCGTGCAGGGGAAGATCAAAACCACAGGGGAATTGTCTATTATTACCAGAATATGGCCTTCTAAAAGATAGCTGCATGCCACATCCGGACGTTCTGTGGTCTGAATGGAGGGGAGAGGATTCCACCACCGTTTCGGCAACAGAAGTTCTTCCAGGCTTTTGCTTCCCATGGTCAGAGCGGAAACTTTCAGAGCGTCCATACTTTCCGAAAGCTTTTTCAGCAATTCTCCGTTTACAGTGCTTTCCAGATATGCAATGCAGACGTCTGTTTTGCTTTCCGTTCCCACACTGTGTACGGAGAAACAGAGGTCGGTGGAGCGCACGCGTCTGCGGATCAGGTTGGCATTGAACAGCATGGTTTCCACAAAACCGTCCCGCGCCCCTCTGGTCACCCGCTCCACATCCGGTTCGGAAATTCCCCTGGCGGGGTAGGTTCTCACATCGATCAGGATTCCCTGTGAAAAGCCATCGATCAAAAGCAGGGAGGGACCGCTGAGCACGTTTCTTAGAATGGTGTCCCAGGAATCGCACAGGGAAGCCTGGGCATAGCCTATCTTCGCATTCATGTATCGGACGATATCTTCTACGGTTCCGTCTTTCACATACAGGGGATTTTGCAGATCCGAAAAGATCTGTTGTAAGATTTCGGTTTTACAGAAACCGTTGACACCCAGAAAATATGCTTTGGTGTTACCCAGATAAAGATCTCTGGTCATGAGATCAAAGCTGGAGTCTATGGGCAGCCGGGATTTTAAGTATTGAATGTTTTCTTCTATGCTGGCAGACAGTGGCATGGCGGCTTTCGCACTCCTTATAAGGTTCTGTGAATATAACAATTATGTCCCATATAAAATGGCATCTGCATTCTTATACGGTTTGATCATGTTATAGTTATCATCCCCTGAGGGAGTGAAAATATGCATGTCAAAAAGGTATATCCATGTTAAATCTTATGATTCGGATCCGGATAAAAAATGCCATGTAACATTTGCGCTACATGGCATTTGGGAAGCAATTGGAAACTTTTCTCATATTACGCCAGCCCGGGGATCATAAGATAGATCAGTGTGCCCACTACACCTGAACCCAGAATGATCTTGATCGCTCCCAGCTTGAATTTCCGCAACAGGAACAGGCAGACTGCAAACAGTCCGATCTCCACCCATTTCAGATTGGACAGGGCGAAATTCACAGTGGCATCCCGAAAGACAGCCAGCGTCAGAATAGAGAGTCCCGCACAGGAGATCAGGGAGACTACTGCGGGCCGCAGGCAGCCCAACACTGTCTGGACGCCGGAGAAATTGCGGTATTTATAGTAAAAGTAAGCCAACGTCAGGCAGATGATAAAGGGCATCAGGATGCATCCGAAGGTGCACAGCAATGCCCCGGGCACACCCATCAGCCGCATGCCCACGAAAGTGGCGGAATTGATGGATATGGGACCGGGAGTCATCTCGGCAATGGTGATAAGGTCTGCGAATTCTTCCATGGACATCAGATGCCACACATTGACGATCTGATTCTGGATCAGGGGAATCGCCGCGTATCCGCCTCCCACACTGAACAGTCCAACCTGTAAAAAGCTGATAAAAAGCTTTGCCAAAGTATTCATTCGTCGGTCCTCCCTTTCTTTCTCTGGTCAAATACCACGCAAAGGATCCCGGTGGCAAGGCATCCCAGAATAATGAACATGGCGCTGACATTCAGGAAGTAGCCTAAAATGAAAGTGATCGCCATTAAAGCAATATACAGGGGCTTTTTCGTCCCCAGCACGTTTTTCGCCAGATTGATGACTACATCGCAGATCACGGCGGCCACTCCCGCGCGCATGACTGTCAGAGCAGTATTTACAACAGAGTTCTGTCGGAACCAGTCGTAAAAGACCGCGATCAGGGACAGCAGGATCATAGGTGGAAGTATGGTGCCGCCCACGGCTACCAGAGAGCCTGCGATGCCCTGCAGCCGGTAGCCCAGAATGACGGAGGCATTGACGGGGATGGGTCCCGGAGAGGACTGGGCAATAGCCGTGATATCCAGCATTTCCTCCTCATCCAGCCAGCGCCGTTCTTCCACTACCTTTTTCTTCATCAGGGATACAATGACAAAGCCGCCGCCGAAGGTGCAGGCACTGAGGGAGAACATAGTGATGAAAAGCTGACCCAGCAGCTTTCCGTTTAATGGTTTTTTGTTTTCTTTGTTCATGATCGTACTCGCTTTTCAAATTGAATTTGGTGATATCCATATACAGTTATATGGTAACAGTTCAGTGACCTGTCTGAACTGTTACCATATGTGATTTGACAATTTCTGTAATCAGGAGAGTCGGACTATAATCTATTATAAACAATATACATGGAATTGTAAATTTAGAATTTTCTTTTATAAAGAATAATTTATGTAAAGCGAAACAGGAGACCCCATTTCGCAGAAGAATTGGCAAAGAAATGTCAATAAAGAGTACAGAACGGGACATTTTCCTACAGAAATGCCTGTAGAAATGCCAGCAGTATCAGGAGAATTCCGGATACCGGATCAGCGGCTGAACCGAAAAGCTGAAGAGGGCGGCTCCTGCCCAGACGGTTTCCTGCAAAAAGGAAGAGCAGGGAGCAGGCCAATGTGGCAACGGAGGCGGGAAGCAGGGTCAGGCCGGCGATGCTTGCGCTGAGACCGATCCCTATATTGTTCAGGGACAGGCTTATTCCAAGTCCCAGAACTTCGGGAACAGAGAGACGCAGAAAGGATCCTGCAGCGGCAGTCTGTGTCATTTCCCGCGTGTTTGCCAGTTTCTTTACCAGCCACTTTACCACATACCAGATGCCCAGCATCATCAGGACTATGCTTCCCACATACCTGCTTATCATGTGGGGAAGCCTGGGAGCCAGCCAGTCTCCGAAACCTATAGAGAGACAGGTGCCGACCAATGTGATGCCGCTGATCAGGAGATTTTGCCAGAGGCGGATGCGGATGCTGCGGATTCCGTAACTGATACCGATGAGCATTGCATCCAGACTGGCGGATATTCCGAACAGCAGAGAGGGAATGATCTGCATAGATAGCTCCTGTGTGAGTTTTATTTATTATATTCCCGGGAAGAGAAAAGTGTTTTCATTGCAATTGCATGATTTTGCCGCTATAATGTTTATAGGCGATCCGGGGCGACATACCGCATTATAAGAATCAGCGTGGAATCCATGAGCCCGCGCGGAAATGAGGAGAAAATGAGCTACGAAATTTTTTCAGACGTATCTTTGGACATTGATGAGGCTTTTATGGAACAAAATGCAGTGCGCTTTGTTCCCATGGAGTATATGCTGGGGGAGGAAACTTTTCATTGCGGGCGTCCTGAAAGCGATGAAATGATGCACAATTACTATGACAAGCTCAGACAGGCGATTCCCACACGGACCAGTCAGATTGCCCCTTTCCATTATGTTTCCGTTTTTGAGCCTTATGTGAAGGAGAAGAAGTCCATTCTGTACCTTTCTCTTTCCGGCGGATTGAGCAACACTTATGAGTCCGCCCGGCTGGCAGTGGAAATGCTGAAGGAATCTTATGACGAGGTTGATGTGGAGGTTGTGGACAGTCTGGGAGCCACGGGCGGCATGGGGCTTTTGATCGAGGCAGCCTGCAGGAACCGTGAGAAAGGAATGAGCCTTGGCGAAAACGCGGCGTGGCTCAGGGAAAATGCAAACAGAGTCAACTATTGGTTCAAGGTGGAGGATCTGATGTATTTAAAGCGGGGCGGAAGAATTTCTGCGGCAACGGCAGTAATAGGAACAGCCCTTAACATTAAGCCCATCCTCACCATCAAGGGTGACGGGAAGCTGGACACCATTGCGAAGAAACGGGGAGACAGTCTTGCGCTGAAATATATGGTGGAATTGTTTGCGGAAAGCTTTGACGAAAGCTTCGGCGATACGGTTTATATCTGCTGTGCGGACTGCAAGGAAAATGCGGAGAAATTAAAGAGAATGGTATTGGAGGTCCGTCCGCAGCTTACCGTGAAGATCACCATGTTAAGCCCCATTATCGGAGCCCATACAGGTCCCGATATGTTGTCACTGATACATTTTGGAAAGGCCAGAGTATAAGCCATAGGGATGTCAGGAGAATGTGAGGCAAAATGAAGCATAGGGAAATAGAAGCGGCGCTGAAGAAACAGAAGCATTATTTTTCTACCGGGGCAACGCTGCCAGTTGCGGCCAGGAAAGAGGCCTTAAAAAAATTACGGCATGCGTTGGAAATAAATGAGACATTATTATCAGATGCCTTACAACGGGATTTAAAGAAGAGTCCGCAGGAGAGCTATATGTGTGAGATCGGGCTGATCAAGAGCGAGATCAGTTATCTTCTGCGCCATGTGGGCGGATATGCCAGAGAGCACAGGGTACACACTCCCATTGCCCAGAGCATATCCCGAAGCTTTGTAAAGCCGGTTCCCTATGGGACGGTCCTGATCATGAGTCCATGGAATTATCCTGTGTTACTGGCTCTGGATCCGCTGGCGGACGCGATTGCCGCCGGGAATACGGCAATCTTAAAGCCAAGTGCCTATGCGCCGGCTACATCGGCGGCGCTGGAAAAGATGATCAGGGAATGTTTTCCACCGGAATATGTTACAGTGGTCACCGGCGGGAGGGAGGAAAATTCCTGTCTGCTGGAATGTAAGTTTGATTACATCTTTTTTACCGGGAGCAAGACAGTGGGAAGGGAAGTGATGCGTAAAGCTTCGGAACACCTGACTCCTGTGACCCTGGAGCTGGGCGGAAAAAGTCCCTGTATCGTGGATGAGACCGCGGATATTAAAATGGCGGCGAAGAGAATTGCCTTCGGTAAATTTATAAACTGCGGTCAGACCTGCGTTGCGCCTGACTATATTTATTGCGAGGAGAGTGTAAAGGACGCTTTTCTAAAGGAATTGAAAAGGCAGATCGCATTACAGTACGGCCACAGGCCGCTTCAAAATCCCGCATACGGCAAGCTGGTAAATCGGAAGCATTTTGACAGAGTCTGCAGACTGATCGATCCGGACAAGGTCGTCTGCGGAGGCGAGACCGATCCGGAGAATCAGCAGATCGCGCCTACAGTGATGGATCATGTCACATGGGAGGACGCGGTCATGGGAGAGGAGATCTTTGGACCTGTACTGCCCATACTGACTTATAAAAGCTTTCAGAAAGTTGTGAAGAAGATCAACAGTATGGATTCACCGCTGGCGCTGTATCTGTTTTCTTCGGACAAAAAACACACACGCTTTGTGAAAGAGCATATTCAATACGGCGGCGGGTGCATCAATGATGTATTGATCCATCTTGCTACCAGCGAGATGGGCTTTGGCGGCGTGGGTGAAAGCGGTATGGGATCATATCATGGCAGAAAAGGCTTTGATACCTTTACCCATGAAAAGAGCATAGTGGACAAGAAGACATTTTTTGACCTGCCGGTCAGATATCAGCCTTACAAGTCATTTTATACCAGGCTTATGCGCCTGTTTATGCGTTGATGGAGTAAATGGCGGGAAGGGCCGGGCAGATGTGGATCCAATTGCCGCTTGCGGCAAAGGAACGGAGAGGGAGATTTTATGAGATTTGTATATCCACAGGGGATCAGAAAGGCATTGACTTTCAGTTATGATGACGGACAGAATTTCGACAGACGTCTGGCGGAGCTGTTGCGCAGCCATGGCATGAAGGGAACTTTTCATCTGAACTCCGGAAAGCTGGGACTGCACAGGGGTGACGAGGTGTTCGTCAGCGCGGAGGAGATAAAGGAAGTATATGCGGGACATGAGGTGGCCTGCCATGGAGTACAGCACCGTAATCTGCCTACTGTCACCAGGCAGCAGGCAGTGCTGGAGATTCAGGAGGACCGCAGATGTCTGGAGGAGATTACAGGGAATCTGGTGCAGGGAATGTCTTATGCCTTCGGAAATTACAATCCTGAGATTATTCAGATCGCGAAATCCCTTGGAATAAAATATTCCAGAACAGTGAATGATACCTGTGGGTTCTTTCCTCCTTCTGATTTCATGGAGTGGCATCCCACCTGTCATCACGACAATCAATTGCAGGAACTGGGTGACAGATTTCTGAATGTGGCAGGCTTTTACGAACTGCCGGTGATGTATGTGTGGGGGCACAGCTTTGAGTTCGGCCGTTCCGGTGACTGGAGTGTCATGGAAGCGTTTGTGGAGAAGATGGCAGGCAAAGAAGATATCTGGTATGCCACCAATATGGAAATTTATACTTATGTCAATGCCACCAGGCAGCAGGAATTTTCCGCAGACGGCATGACGATGTACAATCCCACCGCAGTCAGCGTCTGGGTGAAGACAGAGGAAGGATTTCTGGAGGTAAAGCCCGGAGAGACAAAGTTTATTGGCGAAATATAGAAAGAATCCGATGAAAGCGGACAACGGAAACAGATAGGGAGTGCAGTTGTGATGACAGAGGATATGGCAATTATCGGGGAAGAGGCATACAGAGCGGCGAAGGAGATTCTGGAGACGGCGCAGCTGTCGGAAGGGAGCCTCTTTGTGGTGGGCTGTTCCACCAGTGAGGTGAGCGGTGCAAGTATCGGCAGCTACTCCAGTCCTGAGCTGGCGGAGGCTGTCTTCGGAAATATTTATCAGGCCGCACAGGAGGCAGGTGTCTTTCTGGCGGCGCAGTGCTGTGAGCATTTAAACCGTGCACTGATCATGGAAAGGGACGCGGCGGAAAAGTACGGTTATGAAACCGTTAATGTGGTGCCTCAGCCCAAGGCCGGCGGCTCCTTTGCAACGGCGGCTTATAAGTCTTTGGAGCATCCTGTGGCGGTGGAGCATATCAGAGCTCATGCGGGAATGGATATCGGAGATACGCTGATCGGCATGCATCTGAAAGATGTGGCGGTGCCGGTCAGGATCCGCACAAAGGAGATCGGTGATGCCCGCGTCGTCTGTGCCCGTACCAGACCCAGATTCATTGGCGGGATCAGGGCCATATACGACGAAAGCCTGCACTGATAAGGAGAACTCTGTCAGTGCAGGCAAGTCCGGTCAGACAGCAGCAGATTTCATATCAGGAAAGCGGTTTCGGGACAGTTCCTTATTTTGACTGGACAGCCCCATCCAGTAATCCCAAGATCGTCTTAATGGAATCCATCTGATTGCTTTTGCCCATAGTCTCAAAGTAAGTCTGCCTGGTAAAGTAAAGCTCATGCACCCTGTCCACCAGCAGGTCGGTGAGCAGGTCATCCTCATTGATCACGATGGAAAAGCCCTGCGCTTCAAAGGACTGGGCATTTAAAATCTGATCGCCCCTGCTGCTGGATGCGGGGAGGGGGATCAGGATATTAGGCTTCTTCAGGGCCAGCAGTTCGCAGATGGCGTTGGCTCCCGCCCGGGAGATCACGATATCTGCCATGGCGAACAGATCTTTCAGTTCTGATTTGATATACTCAAACTGCTTGTAACCGGGTGTGGTCAACAGCAGATTATCCATCTTATCTTTACCACAGAGGTGTACAATCTGGAAATCTTCCAATAATTTCGGCAAGGCGTCCCGAACCGCTTTATTTACATTAGCGGCACCCAGGCTTCCGCCGATCACCATGATAACGGGCTTGTTAGCCGTAAAACCGCACATATTCAGTCCCGCGAGCTTGTTGCCCTGGGAAAGCTCCGCGCGGATGGGGGAGCCGGTCAGGACGGCCTTATCCCGGGGAAGAAGCTTCAGCGTCTCCGGGAAATTGCAGCATATCTTTGCAGCGGCGGAGATACAGAGCTTATTGGCAAGTCCCGGTGTCATATCCGATTCGTGGATGATACAGGGAATATTCAGGGAAGCCGCGGCCCGCACCACGGGAACGCTGACAAAACCCCCCTTGGAAAAGACCACGTCAGGCTGATAGGTTTTCAGGAATTTTCTGGCTTCGGAAAAGCCCTTGATGACCCGGAAAGGATCGGTAAAATTCCGAAGATCCAGGTAGCGGCGGAATTTTCCCGTTGAAATGCCCACATAGGGAATATCAAAATCTGAGATCAGCTTTTTTTCAATACCGTCATAGGAGCCCATGTAGGTGATCTCGTATCCGGCCTGTTGCAGAGCGGGCAGCAGGGCAATATTGGGCGTGACGTGACCTGCCGTGCCGCCGCCTGTTAAGACAATTTTCTTCATTCTAGCCTCCATGATGCTGTTCGCAGCATCTTAAAATCCTAAAGAACTAAAGCCCTGATGAAAAATGCCGCCTACAGCAGCATAATTCCGTTATAAAAATTTCAGATCATACTTTCCAGTGCCCGGGCGAGCTGGTCAGGGCAGGAGGTGGGCTTAAAACCGCAGCGGATCCCCTTGCATCTGGCGATCACTTCCTCCGGTTTCATGCCTTTTACCAGGGCGCTGACGCCCTGCAGGTTACCATTGCATCCTCCGGTGAACTTCACGGAATCTATGACACCATCCTTCAATTCGATCTCTATGAGCTGTGAACAGGTTCCTTCTGTCTTATATGTCATGATATCATCTCCTTACTTAGATATTGTAACAGTTTCATTCTTATATATTCGTAGCGGGACGGCAACTGCCGCCATGTATACTGTAACAGATTTTTACAAATTATGCAATCTTTTACAATGTTTCGTCATCAGGGCTTTTCAGGGTTTTATTAATCATATTTCCTTTTGTTCCAACACATTCGCAGTTGGAGTCTGTACTCTTGTGTATATTTAAAAATAAGTATATCATGAAGGGGACGACAATTTTATCAAAAGAGTCTCGGTATTGAAATTTGGTATTGAAATTCAGAGACGGAATGGAGGATGATCATGATACACAATCCTATCTTAAAGGGTTTTTGTCCCGATCCCAGCATTATCAGAGTGGGGCGGGATTATTATATTGCAACCTCCACCTTTGAGTGGTGGCCCGGCGTGAGATTATTTCATTCCGGAGACCTGCAGCACTGGGAACAGATTCCTTCCCCTCTGCGGCGGGAAAGCCAGTTGAACCTTGTGGGAGATCCCCCGTCCGGAGGGGTGTGGGCTCCCTGTCTGAGTCATGACGGAAAGAGATTTTTCCTGATCTATACAGACGTAAAGACCAAGAAGGGAAGATATTACAATACCCATAATTATCTGGTCCATACAGATGATATTTACGGAGACTGGTCAGAGCCGGTCTATCTGAACAGCATCGGCTTTGACCCTTCGCTTTTTCATGATACGGACGGGAGGAAGTATCTGGTCAATATGGTGAACGGCTTTAAGGGAATTTTGGTGCAGGAGCTGGATTCCGAATATCATTTGACCGGCAGGCAGCAGAAAGTATACGCGGGTTCGGGTATCGGGTGTACAGAGGGCCCACACATGTACCATATTGGAGACTGGTACTACCTGATCGCGGCGGAAGGAGGCACCGGTTATAATCATTGTGTTACCATGGCGCGGGCGAAAACGGTCTGGGGGCCTTTTGAGACGGCGCCGGAGAATCCCATACTGACTTCTGACAGGGAGGATATGAGCTCGCTGCAGAAGTGCGGCCATGCTGATATTGTGGAGACGCAGAATGGGGAATGGTATATGGTGCATCTCTGTTCCAGACCTCTGAAAGGGGAGAGATGGTGTACTCTGGGCAGGGAGACGGCAATCCAGAAAATGATCTGGGACCGGGAAGGGTGGCTCAGATTACAGAGAGGGGGCCGGTTTGCCGACAATGAGACGGAAGCGCCCGCAGGTATGGAGCAGGCATGTCCGGAGGATGGGGAGGAGGGCTTTTATGATGATTTTGAAGAGTCGGAATTACATGTCCGCTACAGTTCCCCCAGGATAGACTACAATACCTTTGCGAACTGCACGGCGAGAAAAGGCTGTGTCAGGCTGACCGGTCAGGAATCGCTCAATTCATTGCACAGAGTCTCTCTGCTGGGGGTGAGGCAGCAGAAGATATCCTGCATGGCAGAGACGCAGATGTACTTCGTACCGGAATACCCGGAGCAGATGGCGGGACTGGCCTATCTGTATGACGCTCTGCATTTTTATATTCTGGGAAAAACAGTAACGGAGGACGGACAGACGGCGCTGGTTTTGATAAAAAGCGACAAAGGCGCCATAACGGATGAGATGGAGCCTGTTCCGGTTCCTCAGGGGGAAAGCATATGGCTTCGGGCGAAGACAGCGGAAGACGGCATGAGTTTTGCCTTTTTTTACAGTCTGAATGGGGCGGATTGGCAGCAGGCAGGAGCAGCACAGACGACACAGATCCTGACGGATGAGTACTGCCGGGGATTTACCGGAGCTCATTTCGGCATGTACTGCCACGATATGACAGGATTGCACCGGGAGGCGGATTTTGAATATTTTGGTCTGAAATAAGAAAAAAAAGACGATGAAAAAATCTGTGAAAACAGGAATAATTGTTTTATAATAAAACCATACAAAAGTCGACTCCGCAAATAGCGGGTCGATTTTTATTGCTTTTCGAACAATATTAGAAAAAAAGAAAAAGGGGTGCGTCATGTTTCGTGTATTTCAGGATGAGAAAATTGTAACAACCTGTATGTTTATTTTATTGGCAGCCAGTATATTTCTGAGGATTACATTGGGTATTTTGTACCAGAATATGATAAAAGAATCGGATAATATGGCTATCACGGATAATAAAATGCTGAAGCAGTGCAAATTAAAATTTGCCAACTGCTATCAGTTGAGTAATGGTGTGGCTAATATTCCGGTGTTCGTGGACAAGTTCCTGAATCGGATGAAGTGGGGGCCCTTCACCTTTGAAACGCTGTATCACCTTTCAGGACAGGCCATGCTGCTGTCCGTAGTGTCAGCGGGAGTGGGTATCTGCCGGAGCATCATGGCAGGAAGGACATTGGGAGATATTCTTCCTTTTTACATAGTCAGTTTCTTTGGACTGTATTTGTATTTTTCCATCTCTACAGTGGTGGATCTGAAAAAGAAAAAAAGAATTTTGAGGGTGAATCTGGTGGATTATCTGGAGAATCATCTCTCTCCCAGGATTGACATTACCAGGCAGGACATGGAAATGCTCTATGGCGACACGGGAACAGAGGGCAGGGTGATATCCGGAAGAGTGTCGGCAGGGGACATAAGCCGCGGAAGACGGGGGCGGAGAACCGTGGAACTGATGCCCATCGGGATCCGGCAGCCTGTGGACAGGCTTACCCTGGACGAGGCAAGAAATATCGAGATGGAAAGCGGCCTGAATGAACCTGTGGAAGATATAATGGAGCCGGATACCTCACTGCAGGATTCGGCGGCGGTGACGGAGGAGGAGCTGGAGGCACTGCTGAAGGAATTTCTGACCAATTGAAAGCCGGTAAAAAGCCTGAATTATTATGGTATATGTCCCTACACTATCCGGGCGGACGATTCTATTCTTAAAAACCATCTCTGCACTTTGAACAGTTGAGCGGGGTGGTTTTTTATCGTCTCGGGTTTTATGATTTCATTTTTGTTCCTTTTATAGTACACTGTAGAGGAAGTAACAGCATGACTGCACAGGATATCCCCGAAAAGGAGATCCGGGCGGGATATCTGCAGGAGTGGGATAAGAGAGGTACAGGCTATGAAGATTGTGATTCTGGAGCGAAACAGTGTGGGAACCGATGTGTCGGTGGACAGCATCCGTGATTTCGGGGAAGTGACAGTCTACCGGAATACCGTGACGGTGGAGGAGGTAAGGGAGCGTGTCAGGGATGCGGAAATTATCATTGCCAACAAATCGCCCATGAATGAAGAGACATTGAAGGACGCTCCCAATGTGAGACTGATTTGCGAGTTTGCTACGGGGTACGATAACTGTGACCTTGCCTATTGCAGATCCAGAGGGATCAGGGTCACGAATGTGGTGGATTATTCCACCGCCATGGTGGCACAGCACACATTTACTCTGGCGCTTGCCCTGAGTCAGAAGCTGAGCCACTATGATGATTATGTGAAGTCCGGTGAATATAGTGCACAGGATCGGTTTTCCAATTTTGACATGCCTTTCTATGAGCTGGAGGGGAAGACCTGGGGCATTGTCGGAATGGGGAATATCGGCAGGCGTGTGGCCAGAATTGCGGAAGCCTTCGGATGTAAGGTAATCTTTCATTCCATTACAGGGCGTAGTACTTGTACGGATTATCCGCAGGTGGACAGGGATACACTGCTGAGGGAGTGTGATTATCTGTCTCTGCACTGTCCTTTGAGTGACTTGTCCCGCAATTATATTGATGCGGAAGCCTTGAAAAAAATGAAAAACACGGCAATATTGATCAATGTGGCGAGAGGGCAGGTAGTAAATAACAGCGACCTTTATGAAGCGCTGGAAGCGGGAGAGATACAGGCGGCGGGCCTGGATGTGGTGGAGAAGGAGCCATTGGAGCCTTCCAATCCCCTGAGCCGGTTAAAAGACAGTAACCGACTGATCATCACGCCGCATCTGGCATGGGCAAGCGTGGAGGCCCGCACCAGATGTGTGAAGGGCGCATATTTGAATATTCAGGCGTTTCTGCGGGGTGAGGACAGGAATGTGGTGAACCTGTAGGATGTTTTCTGTAAATGAAAGTGGCTGCCGGCTCCTCATTACGCCTTTCCAGACGTTTCGGTGTGTCGGGCAGCCTGTCATAGGTTGCCGGATGCTCCGAAAGGATTTCCCGGTAAAAGCCTTCCGGTTCCAGACCTGAGCCATTTCGGATGAGCCTGTGTCCAGTGGCTTGCCGTGGTATCATAACGATAATCATGCCGCGGGCTGAACGTACTGATCGGCCGCTTTACCTTCTTGAGCGCAAGTTTATGGTCATCCCGCATCCGGATATATTCCCTGGTCTGCTCATCCTTATCTGTGGGGAGATGTGCCGGGCTGTAATCAGAAAAGATGCGATTGTTGTGTGCTGTAACGGATACGGAGTGTCGGAACTGCCGGTTATAGTTCTTACCTTATTTCCATTGGATACCTATGTGGAGCATCCGGTCAGTTGGAGGATCAGGACTTTTATGAGAGTTCCTTCATCTTCCCACCGATCTTCCCTCGCAGTTCATACAGATAGGAGGCTTTCTTAGGGTGGCTGGTGAAAGTAAAAGGTCTGCTTTGCCCTTCATAGATCAATTCCTCCACAGCTTCCCTGCCTGCCAACGCTTCCAGGGCTTCCAGGGCTCTTAAGTCATAAAGTCCCTCCAGCTGTACCTCTCCTCTGATCGAAGACCAGGCTTCTTCCTCTGTTCCGGGATACACCAGGAAGGGATCTCCGGACGGGAAACCATAACTTGCATGGGTGTCAAGAAACGGGTCAATGTGCTCTTTAGAGAGCTTGGAATTATAAAAGTTAAATCCCCAATGCAAAAAACCCTTAATATTGTACAGATACATTAAGACACCCATAATCCGGTTTCTGGCACTGGGCATGGCAAAGAATCTGTTGGGAACGTCATAATACTGGCTGCAGCAATAGTAGGTCCATAAATCAGCCACATGATGATCGGCAAATGGCTGAATATGATTGTTGGCGGGAATCGGTTTTTCCACCAGTCCTTTTTCATAAAAGACATAGTCACTTAAGGCATCGATCACCGTCCAGCCCTTAAGCAAATCCGTAACCTGAGCCTTAGCTGTCTGATAGCTCTCCCAATGTTCCTTCGAAGGCTCGTCGGAAATATGGAAGTAAATCTTGTCCTTTGTATAACCAAGAGAAAGAAGCTTTTCCTGCAAAGCCGGTAAAAATGCCTGCAAAAAGCTGCGGTAGGAAGGATCGTCCGCTTTTACATGCCAACCAAACATTTTATTCGTCTTTCCATTTTTTTCCACAAGAATCTTGGGCGTGGCATATGCTCCCCATTGGGTAAAAAGATGCGGAACTTCAAGGTATTCAATCCCATACTTCTGACAGATTCCACACCATTTTTCTAACTTTTCAAACACGAAGTCCCATTTGCCGTCCTGTAGTACAACATCCACCAATTGAACTGTAGTGCGCTCTCCTCCTACCTCCGTATCCAAAGGAGGTGTAAATACAGGGGTCAAAAGCATATTGATGCCCAACACACCGGCAAGCTTTATCTGCTTTTCGATCACCGTCCAATGAAAATCACTGAATACCTCTGTGAGGTAAAAGTCTGCCAGACAGTCTGCGTGAAACCATTGCGTATGGATCAGTTTCTGAGGCGGGAGTTGTTTTGCCAGCACCTCCAGCAAAAAGCCCAAAGTTACGGTTTCCTCACCGGATGAAATTACAATTTTCACCGGATAAATCCCCGCCGGCACTTCCTTTGTATGGGGAAAATCAATCCATAGAGAGCGGTATTGGCAAAAAACAGGGACGATCCTGTTATCCTTTTTGGGCTTGAGTAAATCCGGAAATATTCCCATTTCCGTTTTTAAACAGACGCTTCCATTAGATCCTCAAACTTGCCAAGCGCGCAAATTTATAGTAGAATGACAGCATGAGTTTTGCGTAAGGGCAAATACTGATGGAAAGAATAAGTATATTGCATATGAATATGCGACAACAAGGGATGGCGGCGCATGAAAGTAATATGCGGAAATGAGGATTGAAATGGCTGAAAAAATAAAGGAATTGTATGTAAAGTATGAAGAGATCATTGTTTATCTGATTGTAGGTGTGGTGAATACTATAATTTCGTGGGCGGCGTGGTTTACCTGTGCATATACTTTTCTGGATGCGGAAATCGTATGGCAGAATTTCCTACTGAGTATTATTTCATGGGTGGTGGGCGTTGTCACAGGATATTTCATGAACCGCAAATTCGTATTTAAGAGTCATGAACCGAATATCTGGAAGGAGTTCCTGCAATTCTCCGGCGGACGGCTTTCCACATGGGCACTGGACGCGGTGATGATGATATTGATGGTAAATATCCTGCATATTCATGAGGGATTTTCCAAGATCTTTGTGTCGGCGCTTGTCATGGTCGGAAACTATATCATCAGCAAATTCTTTGTATTTAAGAAGGACAAGTCTGTGGAAGAACAGACTGCGAAGTAAACATACACGGGCACCCGAATGAAACATGTCAGCAAGCTGACGGGTGCCCGGCGTGCGAGCAGAGGAGGGGGAATCTTCTCTGCTCGATTTGTGTGCGGTTTTTGCGGACAGGATTCAAAAATCCGTATATTTACACCACCTGATGCCGGGAAAATCCTCTCTTAGACCACAGAATACCCGCGATCGATATGATAACAGTGATCGGAATGGCCAGATACACCGGCGGAAATGTAAGGCTGCCCAGCGCTATCAGATCAAAGCGAAAGAGTTTGAGGAGCTGCATCTGTGTGATCGGCAGCAGATAACCCCAAAGTTCCAGGGATTCCGGAAGGATATTCCAGGGCAGGAACATGGGAACCACATAGATTACAAAGGCGATCACCAGCGCACTGAAAGAGCTTTTTCCCAGTGCGGACACTACCAGTACAATGGAGGTCAGCACGAACATTCCCCCGAACCAGGCAATGCAGGAGAGCCCATAGAGCTGCAGCCAGTTCAGCTGATAGGGAACGCTTCCGAAATATCCCAGTTCTCCCAGTTGTACGGAACTGTCCCATCCAACGCTTCCGTGCACGCTCAGGTGCAGAAGGGTGCAGACCGACAGGAGAAGGGCGGAACCGACGGTGGTGATGAGGAAGGCGGAGACGATTTTTGCCAGGGTACATTTTCTGCGGCCATGGATACCTGTAAGGATCAGGGCATCCATGTGGATCGTGTATTCCTCTGAGAAGACGGGGGAGACGATGACCACAAGGATACAGCCCCAGAGCAGGAAGGAATAGAGCAGTACATTTATGGTGCATTCCCAACCGGTAGAGTAGCCGATGATCATTCCCGGCGCGAGAGCGCCGAAGACCTCTTCCACAGTAGTACCTTTGTAACTGCCGTCAGGATTCACAAAGCCGTTTGCGGATAGTGAATCATATAGCAGATTGTGGGAATAGTGGTATTCCCGGCCGGGGTCGATGTCGTTGCTTTCCCAGAGAGAATCCGGCATATCATAAGTCTCTATAATGGAACGGGCTTTTTCGTCCGTGAGGGGACCGCAATAGGCGGCGCTGATCTCCTTGTTGATCGCGATTGCCTCAAAACCTTCAATGGTAACCCGCTTTCCGTCGTTTTCTGTCTGTATGCAGGCATATCCCGGTACCACCCAGGAATATTCCATAAGTGCGATAAAGACGATAAGGCCTGTGAGGGCGGCCCAGACCAAAGGCTTTCGCAGCATTTTTTTGATTTCAAAACTGATCAGTTGCTTCATTTTCTCATTATTCTCCTTTCCGTTGTATAGCTGTGAAAATCTGAGGTTTACTGTGGATGATCTTCATCGCTGAAATAATAAAGATATAAATCCTCCAGGTTCGGAGTAACGTTCACTGCGTCTTCCAGAGGTTTCTCCTCACTGATGATGCGCAGTATAATGTTTTCTCCTTCTGTGCGCATATTTCCGATATTGAATCTGCTTTCCAGAGAAGGTACTTCCCTGTCGGCTACCCGGCATTCCCAGACTTTGCCGTCCACGGTGTGGATGATCTCGTCAGGTTTGCCCTTGTGGATAAATTCTCCTTTTTTCATGACAAGAATATTTCCCGCTATGTATTCCACGTCCGACACGATATGGGTGGACAGCAGGACGATCTTATTCCGGGAGAAGCTGCTGATCAGATTGCGGAAACGGACGCGCTCCTTGGGATCCAGTCCGGAAGTAGGCTCGTCCAGAATCAGGACTTTGGGGTCGTTGAGCATGGCCTGGGCAATCCCCAGGCGTTGTTTCATGCCTCCGGAAAAGGTTTTGATCTTTTTGTCCTTGACCTGCAACAGATCCACTTCGTCCAACAATTCCAGAGAACGTTGTCCGGCATAGCTTTTGGAGAGTCCCTTGATGGCGGACATATACAATAAGAATTTCATGGCGGTAAAATCGGGATAGTAGCCGAAGTCCTGGGGCAGATACCCCAGCACATTGCGGTAGCGGTCGCCGTATTCCCGAATATTCTCACCATCGTAACAGATGGTTCCCGCGGTGGGCAGCTGAATATCGCATAAGAGCCGCATCAGGGTAGTCTTTCCTGCTCCGTTGGCGCCCAATAGACCGTAGACGCCGCAGGTAAGTACTGCGCTCAGGTTATTGATGGCAATAAAGGTGCCGTACTGTTTTGTAAGATTTTCTATTCGAAGTTCCATGCGCTGTGATCCTTTCTGTTTTCGTTCAAATAATGCATTTTGGTACAAAGTTTCAGGGTATTGTACAATAGGAGGAAAAGTGCCAGCATGGTGACTATGGGTATGCCTTTGGAAAGGGATATTCCGCCAAAGGAGAATCCTTTCTCCACCGGGGGCATGACCCAGAAATCCAATATTCCCACTGACAGGGGAACCGCAGCTATCACAGTGGAATTACAACGGTTTCCGATACGCCGAAGAACATGCAGGGACACGGCGCCGGTCAGGAAGAAGGGCAGTAATGCATAGTAGCAGAATTGCCAGAGCAGTCCGCCCACCATACGGTAGGCAATGAGTGCGATCGTAAGTACCAGAATATCTCCGCCGAACAAAATGCAGAGACGGAAGAAAAAAATCTGTGCCAGATTATAGCGACAGGCGGCTTCCATCTCCCAGATGTCTGCGCGAAAGCTTTTGGATACTTCGTAGACCAGGATCAGGGATAATCCCGGCGCCAGACAGGACAGCAGTGTATTTAACAGGAGCAGTTCCGTCTGAAAGATATAGTAAAATATTAAAAATAGCATACCGGCCTGTGACAGCCAGACCCAGCCGGATATAAATGACATATGCGTCAGTATCTGTTCCATAAACGACTGGCGGGGAAGGTAATCTGTATTACGGATGTCCGCGGATAGCTGTGTTATCTGGGATTTGCGTATATCCGGACGAATTTCAGGGGGCGTATACTGTTTTAAAAGTGTTTCCAGTTCCAAATCTTTTTCAGGCAGACCTTTTCCTGAAAGCCGTCTCTTACTCCGGAATGGTTTCCTTCTGTCTTTTATAAGTTCTTCTCTTCGCGGTAAAGATATTTTCATATGAGTCCTCCTTCCTCTTTTAAATATTGTTTTAACTTTTCTGTTCCCGCATAAAGTCTTGTTTTTACGGTGGACAGCGGCACTCCCGTAAGGCTGGCAATCTCCCTCAGTTTATATCCCTGATAGTAGTAGAGGACGATGACTTCTCTCTGGGATTCGGAAAGAAGCATCAGACCTTCCCGCACCAGCAGTCTTATCACTGTGTCCCGTTCCGGTCCGACAACCGATGGAGGAATATTTGCCGTGTTCTGTCCCGGTGCGGCATTATCGGTCCATTGGTTGTAGGAAACTTCACTGACAGTGCGGCTGCCGTTTTTGCGGAAATAATCCTTGCACACATTCAGTGCGATCCGGATGAGATAGGATTTAAAACGATTCTGCTCTCTGTAATTCTCCAGGAAACGCATCAGATGATAAAAGGTTTCCTGTGTACAGTCATAAGCGGTATGCTCGTTGCCCGTCTGATAGTAGCAGTAACGGAAAACATCATCATAATATTTTTCTATCAGCTGCCCGAACAGCTGCTTCTCACCCTGACGAATGCGTTTTATCAGTTCGTGATCCTGCAAAGTGCCTCCTTTCTCAGATGCAATTCTGTGATTCCTTACATTAAGTAAACGTTTTCTGCCGCTAAAAAGTTTGCCCGGGATTATAATTTTTTAAATGTGAACTAAAAATGGGTAATTTTGAAACAGGGTATGTGTTTTTCGAATTGTTGCAGAATAGGGGACATATCTTCGAGGCCATTTATACGAAAGACCTGCCCTGGACGATGGATTTGAACAGTAAATTGCAAAGGGACGCAATTTTGACTTCGCGGGAGGGGCTGCCTGAACTGTTACAATTTTACAAATACACTCAAGAAAAAGACTGTGCCTTTGCGGCACGGTCTTTTTCTAAAATTACTATAGTCATCATCAGATGGATGTCACCATATCCGCCACCAGAGCTGCAGAATGAAGAGCGGCAGCTTTCTCAAAGGTGGGATAATCCATTTCCGCGCTGCCATCAGCCTTGTCGGAGATGGCCCGAATGATAACGAAAGGCACCTGATTCAGATAAGCGCCGTGGGCAATGGAAGCTCCCTCCATTTCCGCACAGTCCCCTTGAAAACAGGCGATCAGCTTTTCCTTTATTTCCTTATTGGATATGAACTGGTCACCACTGACCACACGGCCGATCACAGCGTGGCAGTCGGGGTTCACTTTCTCGCAGGAAGCCTTTGCCAGCTGCATCAGGCGCTCATCGGCAGGAAATTCGCGGATCCCAAGCTGGGGTACCTCTCCGGGCTTATAACCGAAAATGGTCACATCCACGTCATGATGAAGGGCATCCCTGGAGATCAGGATGTCCCCGACATCCAGCTTTGCGTTCAAAGAACCTGCCACACCGGTGTTGATTATATGGGTGACTTCAAAGAGATCCACCAGGATCTGCACGCAGAGAGCGGCATTTACCTTGCCTACGCCACTGCGGACGATAACTGCCTGTGCCCCGTTGAGGCTTCCTTCAAAAAATTCCATACCTGCTTTTTTCACGATCCGAGAAACCGTCATTTGAGACTTTAAGGTCTCCACTTCCAGCTCCATAGCGCCGATAATTCCTGTCTTGCTCATAATATCCTCATTTCCTTATATGTATTTTTACCTGTATTTATCCTGCCGCTCAGCGTGAGATTTAGAACTTCTCCTTACACGTTCAGTCATACCGACACAGTGGGCACAAGCAATCCGTGAGAAGAATCAAGCACTGAATTACTGCAAGAATCAAGCAATGTTGTATTAGTCCGTGTATTTGGCGGATTTAAAGAAACATTGCACACTTTTATTGTGGATAGAACAGTCTGCTGTCATCAATGTGATACAGAACACTGTCCAGGTATCTCTTTGCCAGATAGTTTGCCATGGGAAGGTTCATATCCAGATAATTTCCGCAATCCCTGGGGGAAGCTCCGGGAACCTCATCCTTGAAATCTCTGATGAATTCAAACATTTCTATCATGAGAGGAACAATATCTCTGGAAGACAGATCCCCTGCCAACAGAAGATAGAATCCCGTGCGGCAGCCCATGGGGCCGAAATAAATTGTCCTGTCCTTATAAGCGGGGTGGTTCCGCAGAAAGGTGGCGGCAAGATGCTCTATGGTATGTACTTCGGCGGTATTCATGACAGGCTCCTCATTGGGGCTGGTCATGCGCAGGTCAAAAGTAGTGATGACCTCCGTCCCGATATTGTCCTTGCGGGATACATAGATACCGGGTTGTAATTTGATGTGGTCGATGGTAAAGCTTGCAATTTTTTCCATAGTCTTCTCCTGTTATATTTATTTCCGCGGGCAATGCAGCAGCCCGCGAAGTAAGGATATGTTTGTCTTACGCCATTAATTGTTCCAGACGGTTTTCAAAAACATTTTTCGGAAGAGGCTTGTCAAAACAGAATCCCTGTGCAAGGAAACAGTTGTTTTCCTTTAGCATCTTCACATGTTCGATCGTTTCCACGCCTTCTGCAATTGAAGTTATTCCCATTTCCTGTGACATGGCGATAATATGTTTCAGCATGACACGGTTTTGTTCCGGAGCATTCTCGTTTTTTTCCAGAAAGCTTTTGTCGATCTTGATCATATTCCAGGGAAGCTCTCTCACCAGATTCAGGGAAGAATAACCTGTACCGAAATCATCCACGGCAGTACTGATGCCGTGGGCCTGCAGCCCGGAAACAATATCCTTTAAATCCTTAAAGCTGACATCTGTGGTGGTTTCCGTTAATTCAATCTCAATATATTTGTGCGGAACATTATGTTTATCAATGATATCCAGGATATCATTCAGCAGATTCATATTGCCAAAATGACAGCGGGACAGGTTTACGGATACCTTTACCACCCTGCGTCCCTCGTCCAGCCACTTGCGGATATCATTGCACACATGATCCAGCATGTAGAAGTCCAGAGAACAGATAGCCTTGCTCTGCTCCAATACGGGAATAAATTTTCCGGGAGGAATGATTTCGCCGTTATGTTGCCAGCGGCATAATGCCTCTGCCCCGATCAGCTTATAGTTCTTTAAGTAGACCTTGGGCTGATAATAAACAAGAAATTCCTCATTTTTAAGCGCTTCCGGAAAGAGATTTTGCACCACTGTAATGTCATTTAAACGCTGTAAAAGCGCTTCATTATAGAAAACAGAGGATTCCGCCGCCAGATTTTTGGCGACATTGTTCGCCATGCTGACGCGGTCTACAATATCTGAGGACATACCACAGTCTTCGGGAATCATATAAAAGCCCGCGGAAGCAGTGATCAGGACTTTGGTCTGTATGGTATCCTCAACAGAGATCTCTGTCCCTTCCAGAAATTTCCTTACCGCTTCGGTATGTTCTTTATAAAAAAGGGCAATAAAATTATCCCCTCCAACCCGGCAGACAAGTTCATCTTCCGAATCGGAAAAGAGTTCATAAAGCCGGCGGACAAAAGTAAACATGATCTGATTGCCCCGTTCGATGCCTACCTGCTGGTTCACATTGGAGAAATGTTCCAGATCGAAATAGCAGGCGGCAAATTCCCCGATCCGATTCTGCGAGATCATCTCGTCGGCATGCTTTTTGAAATAAGTCAGATTGTAAATCTTCAGATCATGGTCGTAAAAGAGAAGATATTCCGCCAGTTTCATAATACGGGAGTGCCCGTTATACACAAAAAGCACTTTTGCGAGGATCTGGAGTTTCTCCCTCTCCTGTTCGGACCAGTCCGGTTCGTCCGTTTTCTGATATATATTGTAGATAACTATGTTTCTGCTGACCGTGGTTTCTCTTTGCTGATAGCAGCGCCGCATATCTGCGGTGCCGTCTCTGTACAGGCAGAGCTCCTCTCCCATATCCTGTGGTTCGCTTTCAGGCGTCATGTAGAAAGTTACTTTGATCAGGGCGATGCGGAGCAGTGTGGCAATCTTCCCGACCGCCGTCTGAAAATCGGGGTCATCTTCACCGGAAAGCTTCTCCATCTTTAGCAGGAAGTCATCTATGGCTTCAGCATATTGTGTTGCGTTAAGTTCCATGAGACAAGTCCTTTCTCCCGTAATCAGGAAATCCGCCGCAAAAGTGCAGTTCTGCCGTATTTCGTCAGACCGGTTCCTGTTTGGCAGGTAACTGCGGTATTTGTATAGTATAGGTCGTTCCGACGTTCTCCATACAGGAAATATTCACGGTGCCGGACATTTGCCTGATCAAAAGCCCTATGATGGAAAGTCCGATGCCGCATGCTTCCATAGACTCTATTGATTGAAAGTCATTGTTTGCCAGATAGTAATTTGAACTGGTCAATTCCTCCTGTGTCATGCCGCCGCTGTTGTCATGAACTTCAATGGTCAACAGTTTGGCATAGGAAGAAGTTCTGCAGCATGCGGTGACATGGATCTCGGTAGTTCCCGGGTAATTGGCGGCATTGTTTAACACTTTGACAAGGACCTGACTGATACGGCCTTCGTCACCTAAAAGATATGTGGGGACGGAGTCATCTGTCTGTATGTGAATTGAAATGTTATTTGCCTGAAAATATTTTTGGGTTTTTCTGCAGATGCCATTCAGCAAAGCTCTGAAATCATATTCGGTCTCGTTTAATTCGATCTCCCCGTTATTCATCCGGGCATATTCCACCGTGTCTTTTAAGGAGGAAAGAAGCTCCGCCCCCCTGATCGTGATATCATCCAGTGTGTCAAACATGGA
>JAIEKC010000634.1:0-2817 GCA_029064505.1 Acetatifactor sp. | reverse complement strand
TCGTAACAGTTCAGACAGCCTTCATCATTCATACATGTCTGAAGAGGGCTGACTGAATTACAGCTTACGTTCAAAACAGAAAATCAGCCGCAAAGGCAGGTACAGGGGAGATTCCGAGAGGCTATCCTTATGAATGAGAGAGCTGAACTGATACATATGGCAGACGAAACTGAGAAAATGTAATGGACTTATGCGTGTGTTCATGATAAAATAAGTCCATGTTCAGGGCAGTCTGCGTCCGAATGACCATCCATACCATGACCGGTCTGTTCTTATGGAAAACCCGTAGGAGTTTTTATGTTGGTTCTGACTATTTTGATCACATAAAACTTGATAACAAAGCCGATATTTGATAGGATATGAAAAATATGAGTAAGCTGAACAAAAATTATCTGGGCCTTACCTTTCTGATCATGTTGATCGGTTGGGGAATATGCTTATTATGCAGTTTTAACGGGACTTCTCTAAATGACAGTAAATGGCTGTATGTACCGTACCTGTTAGGCGGATGGTCACCTACGATCGCGTCCTATTTATCATTAAAGAGCAACAACAAAGTTGCAGATATGAAAGAATGGCTGAAAAATGTCTTTGATTTCAGACATAGTATTTTTTCCTACCTTATGGTAGTGATCATGGCAATCCTATTTATTTTTCCCCAATGTCTTATTTCCGGATACGAAAACGGGGCACCTGTCTTTGCAATCATTGTTATGATCCCTATGATGCTTGTCGGAGGTGGATTGGAAGAAGCAGGCTGGCGTTATATTCTTCAGCCGGAATTAGAGAAAAAGTATTCCTTCACCATATCAACCCTTATAGTCAGTATGATCTGGTGGCTATGGCATTTACCTTTGTTTTACATACAGGGAGTGTTTCAATATGGACAAAATTATTTTGCATTTGGAATAAGCATATTAGGATTAAGTTTTGCCTTGGCAAGTATAAGAAAAAATACGGGAAGTGTATGGCTTTGTGTATTATTTCACTGTATTGAAAATTCGTTATCGGGGATTTATGTTATCAATGACAATATATGGGGAAATATAATCTCAACCGTAATTATGATCTTATGTTCCTACGCTCTCATGAAGATCAGTGACAAGACGCGCCAGGGCGTGCAGAAAGGCTGATCACGGAAAAAGGATGACTGTGAACGAAAGAGCGCTCATGATTCTATTTTATTTCATTCCCAAGTTCCTGCAGTTCCGCAAACAATTCCAGATCCGACTGCTGTACCTTTATATTTGCGGTCAGAGGCTCTCCGCCGGGCGGAGTGACAGTAATCTCCACTACTGTCCCCGCCTCCATAGATCCGGAAAGCACTTTCTTCGCGAAAGCTATGAACTTAGGGTGACTGCGCTCAAACTGTGCTTTCGCACTCATCAATTTCAAAATCGACGCAGGATTCATATATTATACTCCTTCATCTCACTTACGACTCCTGTCACTTTCTCCGGAACCTGTCATTACATCAGGTGAACCGGCAGTTCCTGCCCCACACTGTATGCGACATAAGCTGTTGAATCTTTTTCGACAGCTGTCTCGGCTGCTGTCTTGTCGGCAACGGAGACTGTCTTGTCCGTACTGTCCTTTTTATCAGTTTTCTTAGCCGCTGTCCTGCGGGAAGTTGTTTTACCTGTTGTATTTTCTTTCATATTGTCCTCCCACGCTTTCGCCTTTTCTCCTTTTGCTTCCGCGCTGTCCTTTGCCGTCTCTGCCGCTTTCGGTTCCGTGCCGCCCTTTGCTGTCTTTGCCACTTTTGAGTCCTTTGTTCCCGCAGTATTTTCTCCGGCGGCTACCGCTTCCTCTGCACTGTCTTCTGCCGCTTCTGCTTCCGTAACATTTGCTGCAGACTTTTCCGCCTTCGCCTCTGCGCTGCCTTCCGCGGCCTTCGCCGCTCTTCTGATACTACCTGCTCCCACAGACATTCCTGTCTACCTCCTTTGCGAGCTCCAGATATTCCCCGGCACTTCTCGCACTCTTCTTATGTACCATAACGGGCCTGCTGTTATCCTGGGCCCATTCGATCTCACTGTCCACACGGATCACCGTGTCAAACACCGTCACTTCCTCAAACTCATTCAAGACCTCCATGGTCTGTTTTCCGTAATTCTTTCGGGCATCCAGCTTGGTGATGACCACTCCCAGCAGTTTCAGATCAGGAGCGATCCTTTTTACATTCTCCAGAAACTCAAACATGTTCGCCACGCCGAACAGCCCCCACGGACTTGCCTCCACAGGCAGGATCACATAGTCGGAGGCACAGAGAATGTTCATGACCCAGCCGCCCAGAGTCGGAGGCGAATCGATCAGAATGTAATCATATTCCCCGCTCTCCCTGATCTTTTCCAGACTTCTGGTCAGGATCATCTCTCTCTGCCATTTGGTGAACAGCTCATATTCGATACCGCTCATAAGGGTGGATGATGGGATCAGATCCAGATTGTCATAGGATGTGTGCAGCACATAATCCGTCAGATCTTTCTCCCCGCGGATGGCATTGTACAGATTCTTCTCTCCCGCCGCGAACTCCAACACCTGTTCCTCCGTGAAAAAGGAAAGGGACAGATTCAGCTGCATATCCCCATCCACCAGCAATACCTTTTTTCCCAGTGTGGAAAGGGAATACCCTATATTGGCACATGTAGTAGTCTTACCGCTTCCGCCCTTATTATTCGCAAAGGCTATTGTCTTCGTCCGTCCTGCCATAGAGACACTCGATTCCTTTCTCTGCAAAGTAATTCATCCATTCCTCCGAAGGCCGCACGTCCGTCACCACCAGATCGATAGCGGACAGCTTACAGATCTTTGAGA
>JAIEKC010000633.1:0-2592 GCA_029064505.1 Acetatifactor sp. | reverse complement strand
CCTTTGCGGTTGACAGCCTCCCGGAGTTTTCCCGTCCCTGCCTTTGCGGTTGACAGCCTCCCGGAGTCTCCCCCTCTCCCGCTTTTACAGCCGATTTCAGCCGGCCTCACATATTTGATCGGCAGACATCTCATGATCCCGTATACAACTGTCAAAATCTTCCCGCAGGACCAGACACCGAGAGATTCCAAAGTTCTGTTCCGCTGCCGCCTGCAACAATTTGTTCCATATCCGCTTTTATTTTAATGCGTTGGCAGTCTCATAGAAATGATAGTACATACCCTTCTTCCCGATCAGCTGGTCGTGGTTTCCTTCCTCCACGATCCCTTCCTCCGTCAGCACCAGTATCCTGTCGGAGTTCCTGATACTGGAAAGCCTGTGGGCTATGGTAAGGGTAGTCCTTCCCTCGGACAGCTTTGCCAAAGACTTCGCCACGGCAAACTCGCTCTCGTTGTCAAGCGCGGAGGTGGCCTCATCCAGAATGATAATGGGCGGATTCTTTAAGAACACCCTGGCGATACTGATCCTCTGCTTCTGTCCGCCGGAGAGCTTGACTCCACGCTCTCCCACATATGTCTCGTAGCCATCCTTTAACGCCATGATAAAATCATGGGCGCCTGCCCGCTTTGCCGCCTCAATGATCTCCTCACGGGCGGCGCCGGGTCTTCCGTATAAGATATTCTCGTAAATGGTTCCCGAGAAGAGATACACATCCTGCTGTACGATACCGATACTGCCCCGCAGGCTTTTTAAGGTAAAATGCTTTACGTCCTCGCCGTCCAGAGTGATCCTTCCCCTTGACACATCATAAAATCTGGGGATCAGATTACAGAGTGTGGTCTTACCTCCTCCCGAAGGTCCCACGATGGCCACCTTTTCCCCGGGATGGATCTCCAGATTCAGATTGCTGAATACCTGATTGTGATCATCGGGATACTCAAAGCTCACATCCTCGAACACAATATTTCCCCTGGGAGCCTTTAACTCCACCGCCCCCGGCTCATCGAATATCTCAATGTCCGCATCCAGGATCTGCAGAAAACGCTCGATGCCCGTGACGCCTCTCTGAAACTGCTCGGCAAACTCTATGATACGGCGGATGGTGGCGATCAGTGTGGAGACATAGAGCATGTATGCCACCAGATCGCCGGGCTCGATCAGGCCCTTTATCATGAACACTCCGCCGGCCACCAGCACCAGCAGATACATCAGTCCGTCGAACATCTTCACCGCCGTCTGGAACGCCGCCATATAGCGGTAGGTCAGCTTCTTGATATCCAGAAACACACTGTTGTCCTTCTCGAACTTGGATTCCTCCACCGCCTCGTTGGTAAATGCCTTCACCACCTTATGACCCAGCAGACTGTCCTCGATCCTCGCGTTCAGCTCGCCGATCTGGTTCCTCTGCTTCCGGAAGGCCGCCCGCTGTCTGAAATTCAGGATCATACAGACGATCAGCATGAGAGGCACGCACAGAAAGATGATCACCGTCAGAAACAGGTTGATGTTGGCCAGAATGATAAAGGCGATCACTGTCTTGATCCCCGCGATAAAAAATTCTTCCGGGCAGTGGTGCGCGAATTCCGTCACATCAAACAGATCGTTGGTGATACGCCCCATGATCTGTCCCACCTTGGTATTGTTATAATAAGTGTCAGACAGCTTCTGGAGGTGGCTGTAGGCGTCCCGCCGCATGTCCGTCTCAATCTTCGCTCCCATGACATGCCCCATATCCGCCATATAATAGCTGGCGAAACAGTCAACGATCCGCAGTCCGAAGTAGAGCAGACCCAGCCCCCCTATGGTCTTCACGGAGAGGGATGCCAGATCCCGGATCCCTTCGTTCGTGATATACCGCATGATCATGGGAAGCACCAGCTCGCAGACCGTGGTCAGAGCGGCGCAGAACAGATCCATGATCAGCGTTCCTTTATATTTTCCAAAGTAAGGCACAAAGCGCCTGAGCAATTCTTTTGTACTGTAATGTCCCGATTCCATCGCACTCTCCTTATCTTTCCCGAAAAACGCCGTCCCTGCATTCTTCCCGTGCTTGTTTTTTCGCAAATACTCTACTTATATCTTATTATGAATACCGCCATTTAGCAAGTCAAAAATATACAACTCACTCCTTCCGCCTGCGAACAGCCTGGCTAAAAGATTTTCTGACAGAGCATCGCTCGGAGGTGATAAAAGCAATGACACCGGATTATACATTTGACAGACAACTGATGTTGGAACGTGAAGAAGCCAGAACGGAAGGATTCCGGGAAAGCCTCCAAAAAGGTATCAAGGCTCTCATCTCCACCTGCAAAAAAATCAGGAATGTCTTTTAACGAGACGATCTCCAAATTGAAGGAGAATCTTTCCCTGGAAAATGAGGTGGCTGAAAAAGGCATGCAGCTTTACTGGCAGACATTTCTTGCCCTGAAAATGCACTTTTAAGTAAATTCCAAAAAATGTATTGACAACCTTTCTGTCATGTAGTATCATATCACATGTCCGCAACAATCTGACATATGCGCGAGTGGCTCAGCGGTGGAGCACCTCCTTGCCAAGGAGGGGGTCGCGGGTTCGATCCCCGTCTCGCGCTTT
>JAIEKC010000632.1:0-3302 GCA_029064505.1 Acetatifactor sp. | reverse complement strand
ATCCTGACGGCACTGGTAATGTTTATTGTATGTTTTGCTACAAAGAGGATAAGGTTTGAGCAGGGACAGGTTGTTATTCCCAGGGGAAAACGTTTTCGCACGGTGATTCTGAATGTGGGAATGCTGGTATATTGCATTTTCTGGATTGTGATGATCGTGGTACAGCTGTTCGCGTGATCCAACTGATATTTCTTTGATCCGTGATGCGGCGAAAGAGGCGAAAGGTAATTATTTATGTATACATTTGACGGCAGGATAAGATACAGTGAAACGGACAGTGAAGGGAAGCTTACTATGGCTTCTCTTCTCAATTATTTTCAGGACTGTTCTACATTCCATTCCGAAGATGTTGGTTTGGGAGTTGGTTATTTCAGGGAAGTGCATCAGGTGTGGGTACTCTCCTCCTGGCAGATTGTGGTGGAACGCTATCCGAAATTGTATGAGCAGGTTACAATAGGTACACAGCCCTATGATATGAAAGGGTTTCTGGGGTTTCGAAATTTTTCCATGCTGACGCGAGACGGAGAATGCCTGGCAAAGGCGAATTCGATCTGGAGTCTCCTAAACACAGATACAGGGAAACCTGTTCCGGTCAGCAGTGAGATGGCACAGAAGTATGGGCTTGGTGAAAAGCTGGACATGGAGTATGCGCCCAGAAAGATTGCCATTCCCGAAGGTGGAATGGCAGGGGAAGCCATTGTGGTAAAAAAGCACCATTTGGATACCAATCACCATGTGAACAATGGCCAGTTTGTGGACATGGCCATGGATTTCCTCCCGGAGGGGTTTGTGATCGGACAGCTTCGCGCAGAGTATAAGAAACAGGCGTTTCTGGATGATATATTGCTGCCGTATGTGGTGACCGGCGAGGACAAAGTGGTGGTGTCCCTGACAGATGAAAAGGGAGCCCCTTATGTAGTGGTGGAGTTTTTGAGAAAAGCAGTACAGGCATAAGGAACAATGGTCAAAAGTGCACCGACAGCATGATCGGGAGTGGCTCTGTCGGCATTGGTCATGATCAGACCGATGTCGGACCGGAAAAGGAGACGAAATGATCTATTTAGGAGAAAAGCAGAAATTATATATTGTAAAGCAGGTGGAATTCGGTGTGTATCTTGCGGCGGAGCAGGGTGACCGGGAGGAGAAGGTGCTGCTTCCGGCAAAGCAGGTGCCCCAGGGAAGTAAGGTGGGAGATGTTATAGATGTCTTTGTCTACCGGGATTCCAGGGACAGGATGATCGCCACAGTCAGGGAGCCGAAGCTGGTAATGGGCCAGGTGGCGGAATTGAGGGTGGCACAGGTGGGGAGGATCGGAGCTTTTCTGGACTGGGGACTGGAAAAGGATCTGCTTCTTCCGTTCAAACAGCAGAGAGGCCGGGTAAGGGAAGGGGATAAAGTTCTGGTATCTCTCTATATCGACAAGAGCAGCAGGCTCTGCGCTACCATGAATGTATATGAGAATCTGCGCACGGACAGTCCCTACAAGGCGGAGGATAAGGTCACGGGCAGAGTGTATGAGATCAGTGATAACTTTGGAGCCTTTGTGGCTGTGGACAATATCTATTCCGCACTGATCCCTAAAAAGGAGCTGTATGGCAGGATAGAGCTGGGGGACGAGGTGGTCGCCAGAGTGACGCAGGTGAGAGAGGATGGAAAGCTGACCCTGAGCATCCGGGATAAGGCATATCTGCAGATGGATGTGGATGCTCAGGAGCTTCTGAGTATTATTGACAGTTATGACGGTGTGCTGCCTTTTACGGACAAGGCGGCGCCTGAAGTCATCACTCATGAGACAGGCATGAGCAAGAATGAATTCAAGCGCGCGGTGGGGCGTCTCCTGAAAGAGGGCAAGATCGAGATCAGGGAAAAAGTCATTCGAAGGCTTTAATGGGAAAATTCTCCAACACTCCGTATATGACTTCATCCAGAGCTTCGTTCTGACCCGGTACCACACAAAACGCAAAGAGAATGCGCTCTTTCAATTCGTCATCTAATTCTTAAGAAGTAAGAAAATGGCCGGAATGACTGGTAAAGAATCAAGACTTGTGCTATGATATACATACAAAAAGTAATACCATTGTGAAAGGGGGCATTTACTATGGATATTGCAGGTTTGGCAATGAACCTGAGTACGGTTTCCACCATGTCAAAGGTCAGCACGGCAGTGCTCAGCAAAGCTTTGGATACGAATGAAGCGCTGGGAGAGGGACTGGTGCAGATGCTGGACGCCGCTGCTATGGAGAGAAGTATCAATCCGGAAGTTGGCGGGAATATTGACATAAGTATTTAGCCGGGAAATGGACATGTGGCTGCCTGAAGGTGAAACTTTAGGCAGTTTTTAATTTGATTTAATATGATTAAAAGCGGGTGTGAAAAGTTACCGGTGAGAAATAAACCGACAGTGGGAAAAATTGCCAGGCAGAGATATTTTTGTTAAAATTCATAAAAACCTATTGCTTTTTTATGTCGTTTTTTGTAATCTTTATATGAAAGCTTTTTTAGGAATATAAAAGTTACAGAAGTGGAGGCGCCATGATTTCAAATCAGATATTGCAGAATACCATAGAAGGACTCAAAGGAATAGCAAGAGTAGAGTTTTGTGTTATGGATACAGACGGCAAGAGTGTTGCGTCCACCACCGACATGAAGAACTGCTCTAAAGCCGCGGTGGAATTTGCGGCTTCTCCGGCGGATTCTCAGGAAATACAGGGGTACCAGTATTTTAAGATCTTTGACGAGCAGCTGCTGGAGTATGTGCTGGTAGCCGCAGGAATCGGGGAAGACGTCTATATGATAGGAAAGATGGCGGCTTTTCAGCTGCAGAATCTTCTGGTGGCATATAAGGAGCGTTTTGACAAGGACAATTTTGTCAAAAATCTGTTGTTGGATAATCTGCTTCTGGTGGATATATACAGCCGTTCCAAGAAGCTGCACATTCAGACGGATGTGCCCAGAGCGGTGTTGGTCATTGAATCCGGAAACGGTAAGGACAATAATGTGCTGGAGCTGGCCAGAGCACATCTTGGCAGTAACAGCAAGGACTTTGTCACTGCTGTAGATGAAAATGACGTGATCGTTGTGAAGGAGCTTTCGGACAATGATCATGCCAGAGAGATCGATAAAACGGCAAAGTCGCTGGGGCAGTTTCTGGAAAAAGAGGGTATTTGCAATATCCGGGTCGCGTACGGTACGGTGATCCAGGAGATCAAGGAGGTCAGCCGTTCCTATAAGGAAGCAAAGATGGCGCTGGATGTGGGGAAGATCTTTTTCGATGAGAGAGAGATCATTGCATACAGTGAACT
>JAIEKC010000631.1:0-16122 GCA_029064505.1 Acetatifactor sp. | reverse complement strand
ATATCCGTTCGCGGAGGATTCGGGATTTACCGATGTGACGGACGGAGATTTCTGGGAGATCAAACAGAATAACAAGATAAAACTGCAGGAAAAACTGGGACTTGCAATAAATCCTGAACTGCCCGTCATCTGTATGGTGTCACGACTGTCCGTGGTGAAGGGCATCGAGGTCGTGAAGAACATAGCCCGGGAAATACTGTCGATACCGGCGCAGCTCGTGATCATTGGCGATGATGATGCCGCCGGGAGCACAGACGGAACCGGGGGACGCCCTTATGGGAACTTTTTCGAAATGATAGAAAGAGAACATCCGGAAATGCTTGCCTACAGAAGATTTTCGGAGGAGCTGGAATACCAGACCTATGCCGGCTCGGATATTCTCCTTATGCCTTCCTTAAGCGAAGCGTGCGGTACAACACAGATGAATGCCATGCGGTATGGAGTGGTGCCCATCGTTTCCATGATCAGTGCGTTTGATGATACGGTTCTCGATTTTAAATACAGGGACCGGAAAGAAAATTCACAGTACTGGGACAAGGGTATCGGCTTTTACGCGTACAGGGATGACTGCTGGGTGCTCCTGGAGGTGATCAAGAAAGCTGTCAGCATATATCACAATTACGATTACAGAGGAACGTGGAAAGAAATTGCAAGAGACTGTTCCAGAGTAAATTTCGGTTGGAAGAACAGATCCATCAAGGAATATCTGAATCTGTATAATTCCCTGTGACCATCAACAGGAAGCGGAAACTCTCAAAAATTGACCGGTAAGCACGCCGATGTACACAAAGGCGTGTAAGTATGGAACTAAATTTCAAAAATTGAACAGTGCCCACTCAGGCGGGCATGGGGGTGTAAGAATGGAATTATTTATTCTGGAAAAGATCAACATGGAGCGCGGAGACACGATGCAGCAGCGTGTCCGGCAGTTGGAACGGCAGCTGGATCAGCTGCGCGGGATCTGCACGGGACTTTACAGGATACACAGCTATTTTATGGAAGATATAGGCAATAATAACAGAGAAGAATGGAATAAAGCCAGAAGCTGCATGTCAAAGATTGAAAAGAACTCCTGGAACGAGGAAAAGGATACCCTGACTCTTTATAAAGCCCAGGCATGCTGCTATCTGGGTACGGTTTACAAGGAGCAGGGGGATTATGACGAAGCACTGAAATACTTGACCAAAGCAAGGGAGCGGATCGAAGCGTTATCTGCGGAGAGTGTTATTTCCGAATGCTATGCCAGAACATGTATCGGACAGGCAAAATGCCATATGGAAAAGCACAGCCCCGCCGAAGTTATCAGGGACTGCCATGCATGCGCCGGAGAGGCGATCGAGGATATGAAGACCGATAAAGAAAGAGCATGGATCCTGAGACTGGAACTGTCACTTCAGGAAGCTATTTTTTTGCTGGATACTTACACTGCCGGTGAAGAGGAAAAGGAACAGCAGATCTTAAATAAGCTGGCAGATGCAGACGCACTCTGGAAGCCCTATAAAGAAAGAAAAATGTCATGCTCCCTGGAAGACAGGCAGGAAGACAAAATAGAAGTCACCCTGCTCACAACGAAAGCGGATTATTTTAAGAAAATGTATTTCAAAATGAGCGACTGCAGCCATTACCAGGAAAATGATCCTCTGACCAATGAGAAAAGTATGAAATACTATTTTGAGAAGTCATTCCGCCTCTTTGCCCGGATAGTCAAAAAACATCCTGATAATACCATGGGCCTTAACAGTATGGCAATCTTACTGTATGACCACTATAAGAAGGAAAAAAATGAAGAGTACCTGTCGACGCTGCTGAAGGAATGTCTTTCCCTTACATACAGTGAGTCTGAGCCCTCTCCTGTTATCTGTGCAATACATAAACTTCTGAACGATACGCTTGATACGGAATGCAATAATATGTTCGCCCTGAACATGAAAGCTGTCTTAAGCGACAATAGCCGGGATACAGGCACAATAAACTATTTTCGGGTTCTGGGACAATCCGCACTGAAGCACAGATTCAGGAATCTGAAGGAATTGGTCGGAGACGTGTACCCCGAAAAGCTGAGAGCTGTCATGACCAACCTTATAATACTCCACAGTAAAGCCAGCGAATTCATGGATTCCGCGATCATCGATTTTGCGGATCCGCAATGGAGGGGTCTGAAAGTAGGACATTATACAAGGCTGGAAGTGCTCCCTAAATTGATCAATAAAAACCCGAATTCACGGATGCGTATACAAAATGTGCATCATCTGAATGACCCGCTGGAAGGCGTGTTGTTTGTAGATATTCTTGAAAAAATATTTGAGGGAAAGATATGCAGGCCGGATTCGATCATAGCAGAGGTACTGGCTTTATACGGCTTCCAACAGAGCGGAACGGTACGCAACTCCGTCTATATGGGAAGCTTTACCGGCAGGATGGATCAGCTCAATATGTGGACGCGGTACGGAGACGGTGGAAAAGGCTGCTCACTACAGTTCGATGCCGCGAATTCCTTTGACAAACGTGCAAGAAACTCCATGGAGGAATTATTTACCGCCGAAAGTGACTACTCCTATAAAATGGAAGATACAAAATATCCATTATATATGGTGCTGTATCTGCCGCGCAGGGACACCGAGAAGCTGGGGGAAATCGAAAAATACGCCAGGAACAGGGCCGCCACAAGCAAGCTGGAAAAGGTCTGGTGGGAAAAACAGGCGGATATGACTGCAAAACTGATGGAGCTTATGGGGCATATCACTTATATTATAAAAAAGATAAATTCTGATTTTGACGAAATCGGAAAAAGACTTAATGAGAGTTCACGCAAAAGGGCAAGAAGTGAGCTGTGCAATATTATCATCATGATCCTGGATCTGGTGCGTTTTCTTATCAAAAGTGATTATTACCGCGACGAGAGAGAATACCGCATCATACAATATTCCTCGGATCCGGAATACTACTGTACGGAAGACGGGATACCGAAGCTGTACATTAATGTAGAGAAAAAACTGATGTATGAAAAAGTATGTTTCGGACCTTTGGTACAGAATTTTGATTCCCATGCGGCATACGTACTGAATATCAAAAAAGATAAGTATGAAGACGAGCCCAAAAAGACGTGGGGACTGGAGGTATGCAGATCAGAGATAGACTATCGGTAACACGTAATTTTCTATAGGATAAAGAAGAACAGCCTGCCGGATCTCCTCCGGGAAACAGGCTGTTCGCTTCCGAAATATCTCTGCTGCCGCCGCTTCGCTTACAGAACCTGCTGCCGTGATGGTATTTCGCACAGTCCGGCATGAAAGCGCTGCACGCTGTGGCTGTTATATGCTGTAGTCCAGATTCTCCGCACGCTTCCGGTGCCGGTCTACCAGATCCGCTACAGTTACATTGTCGATGACCTGATTGATGGCATCATATAATTCCTTCCAGACCTGCAGTGTCTCACAGGTATCGCACCGCTCACATTCCTCCGCGCCTTCGTCCAGACAGGCCACAGGAGCCATGGAACCCTCCGTCAGCCGCAGGATCATTCCTACGGTATATTCTTCCGGCGCCCTGGCGATCTTATAACCGCCCTGGGCGCCGCGGACACTGTTCACATAGCCGGCCTTATTCAGCACGGCAATGATCTGTTCCAGATATTTCTCTGAAATACCCTGTCGGGCGGCAATATCCCTGACCTTAATACACTCTCCCGTATGATTTAACGCCAAGTCGAGCATGACCCGTACCGCATATCTGCCCTTCGTTGAAATTTTCATTTTCTACCTTTCAATCATGCCGTTTTGTCGGCGCAAGCCACTCTATCCATCCGGTCAGTAACCGAACTTGCAGACTACCTGCTTCGCGCCATTGCGCCGTTAAAATTTCCAGACAATACCACCGCATCGCCGTCGAAATTTTGCCTGGCACTGGCACGAATCATGCGGCCCACAAGTTCAATTCCTGACTGGGTGGAGCACTAGAGCGTGTTTGAAAAATCATTCCCCCGTTAAAAAGATCCTACATGTGCTTTTACTTGTAAGGAATGACCCCGCCGTTATAGTTCTCATTGATATAATCCTTGATGGCATCTGATTTCAGCACATCCACCAGAGCTTTGATCTTGTCGGAATTCTCGTTGCCTTCCTTTACGGCGATCACATTCACATAGGTAGCTGCCGCATCAGAATCAGCGCTCTCGTACAGCAATGCATTCTCCGCTACGGTATAGCCTGCCTGGAGGGCATAGTTGCCGTTCATGATGCCGAAGGAGACATCGGGAAGGGTTCTGGGAATCTGTGCCGCCTCCAGCTCAATGATCTCAATGTTATAAGGGTTATCCACAATATCCAGCTTGGTGGCATTCAGGCCCACGCCCTCTTTCAGCGTCAGATAGCCATTATCCTGAAGAAGCAGCAGCGCACGCGCCTCATTGGTAGTGTCATTGGGAACCGCTATGGTGGCATCCTGCATATTCGCTATGTCCGTTTCCTTTCCGGGATAAAGTCCGAAGGGCTCATAGTGAATACCACCCGCATTCACCAGGTTCATATTATGTTCCTCGTTGAAGCTCTCCAAATAGGGAATGTGCTGGAAGTAATTCGCGTCAAAGTCACCGGAATCCACCACATTGTTGGGCTGCACATAGTCCTCGAACACCTGGACCTCCAGAGTATAGCCCTGTTCCGCCAGAATAGGCTTGGCCTGCTCCAGGATCTCCGCATGAGGTACGGCAGAAGCCGCCACCTTGATAGTCTTGTCATCACTTTCGCCGCCGCAGCCGGTCAATACTCCGGCCGTCAATGCGGCCACGCTGAAAAGCGCGATCAATTTCTTTTTCATAATGTGTCCTCCTTTACCGTTTACGGTGTCGAAACTTTCTCTATACCAAACAGCCCTGCATTCCAACTGTCAGTACCAAATATCAACGTATCCTCTTGTCCGTCTTTTTGGAAATTCGGATTCCTATGTACTGCATCCCCTGCACCAGCACTACCAGCAGGATAACGCACATCCACGCAACACTGTTTTCCCCACGATAGTAACCGTACTGGATGGCAATATCGCCAAGTCCGCCGCCTCCCACAATCCCTGCCATGGCGGAATAGCCAAGGACAGTGCCCAGTACGATCGTCGCACCTACGATCAGAGAGGTTCTGGCCTCAGCCAGCATCACTTTCCAGATGATCGTCCAAAGGCTTGCCCCCATACTCTGTGCCGCTTCTATCACACCCTTGTCCACCTCCAGCAGGGAGGATTCCACCATTCTTGCAATGAAAGGCGCCGCCGCCAGTACCAGCGGCACGATCACGGACGTAGGTCCGTATGCCTTTCCCACAATGATGCGGGTCAGGGGCAAAGCCAGGATCAGCAGGATCAGAAACGGGACGCTTCTCACAATATTTGCCAAAAAATCCAGTATTCTGTATATCACTTTATTAGGGCGCAGGCCCCCCGACGCTGTGACCACCATGGCGATTCCCATGGGAAGTCCCAGAATATAAGCCATTACAGTGGACACTACCGTCATATAAAGCGTCACCCAGATATTTTCCAGCAGATAGCTTACCATGGGAGTCATAATGGTTCCTTCCTGCTGCCAGTATGTAATGATCTCATTCCACATAAGAATCCACCTCCTCCACAGTCAGCTTTCTCTCCCGCAGATAATGGATCATCTTCGCCGCCGTGCTCTCGTCTTCCGGAAGCTGTAAGATCATCTGCCCATGGGCAATACCGTTAATGTCCTTGGTGTCCGCCAGCAAAATATTCACCGGCGCCTTGCATTCCAAGATCATATTGGCGATCACCGGCTCAAAGGAGGAATTCTCCACAAATACAATGCGGATGCATCTCTTGCTGCGCATCTCCGCCATCTGGGGATTGATCATGAACACCAGCTTCTTCGCCGCCGGGGTTTTGGGAGAGGTGAATACTTCCTCCACCGTTCCATGCTCCGCCAGCTCTCCATTGTCAATAATGGCTACATGAGAACAGATTTCCTGCACCACCGACATCTCATGTGTGATGATCACAATGGTAATACCGTAATCCCTGTTGATCTGCTGCAGCAGCTGTAAAATGGACTTCGTAGTGGTAGGATCCAGAGCGCTGGTAGCCTCATCGCAGAGCAGGATCTTGGGATTGTTCGCCAGTGCCCTGGCGATAGCCACCCTCTGCTTCTGTCCGCCGGAAAGCTGTGCCGGATAACTTTTCGCTTTCTCGGAAAGCCCTACGATCTCCAGAAGCTCCATGGCGCGCTTTCTGGCGTCCGCCTTCTTCACCCCCACGATCTCCATGGGAAAACATACATTGTCCAGAACACTCCTCTGCATTAACAGATTGAAGTGCTGGAAGATCATGGCAATCTCCGTCCTGGTATGCCTCAGTTCCTTCTCTGTCATGGCGGACAGATCTTTCTTTTCGATCAGTACAGTTCCCGTGGTGGGTTTTTCCAGGAAATTAAGGCAGCGCACCAGCGTGGATTTCCCCGCGCCGCTCATACCGATGATGCCGTAGATATCGCCTTTTTCAATGTTAAGGCTGATGCCCTTCAGTGCCTCAACCTGATTATCTTTTCCCAGAAATGTCTTGGTGACATTTTGAATCTGAATAATGGGTTCCATATATTTACGCCTTTCCGCAATTAACAGTATCCCTCTGTTTACCTCTTACCGGCCTTTCCCGAAAGGACTGTCTCAAAGGCAGTTTACCACAAGTTTAAGCTTCTGTAAACATCGGCGTGGAAAGATATCTGTCACCGGAGTCAGGAAGCAGCGCCACAATGGTCTTTCCCCTGTTCTCAGGTCTCTTCGCGATCTGCGCTGCCGCATACAGTGCCGCACCGGAGGTGATACCCACCAGAATACCTTCCTTCCGGGCAATGAGGCGGCCGGTAGAGAACGCCTGGTCGGTAGTTACGGTAAATACTTCATCATAAATCTGTGTATTTAATATAGAAGGAACAAAGCCGGCTCCGATACCCTGGAGCTTATGGGGACCGGGCTGTCCTCCGGAAAGCACGGGAGAGTCCTCAGGCTCCACAGCCACCACTTTGATATGGGGATTCCTTGCTTTCAGGAATGTGCCGATACCGGTAACGGTACCGCCGGTGCCCACGCCCGCCACAAAGATATCCACCTTTCCGTCCGTGTCCTCCCAGATCTCGGGACCGGTGGTTGCGGCATGTGCAGCCGGGTTCGCGGGATTGTCGAACTGTCCCAGGATCACGGATCCGGGGGTAGACTTCTGCAGTTCCTCCGCCCTGGCAATGGCACCCTTCATGCCCTTTGCGCCCTCCGTCAGAACCAGTTCCGCACCGTATGCCTTTAACAGGTTTCTGCGCTCTACACTCATGGTCTCAGGCAGAGTCAGGATGGTCCTGTATCCCTTTGCCGCGGCCACGCTTGCCAGCCCGATCCCGGTATTACCGGAAGTAGGTTCTATAATAGTTGCGCCGGGCTTTAAAGTTCCCTTCTTCTCCGCATCCTCGATCATCGCCAGAGCGATACGGTCCTTGACGCTGCCAGCAGGATTCAAATACTCCAGCTTCGCCAGCAGAACAGCTTCCGTTATCCCCTGATCTTTCGCATAATGATCGACTTGAAGTAACGGTGTATGCCCGATCAATTCCGTTGCACTTGCATAAATTTTTCCCACAACATTCTCCTCTTTTCTTTTTATATTTTATTTCATAGTGTTCAAATAGGAATATTATGGATTGTATATTACACCTGCTTTTCACTATTGTCAAGTACCGATTTTTATTTTATACTGAATTTCAGTAACAGCTTGTAACAGCTCAGATAGCCCCTCCCGCGAAGTCAATAATTGTAATCAGAGGACACATTTCCATGCAATTTTACGAGACTTGCGGGCGCAGTGTGCATCATCGTGACAGTTCAGTGACCTGTCCGGATTGTTACAACCGCTTGTTACAGTTCAGAACGGAGTGATGATACTATGGCAGCCGCAGCAGAAGAAACATCCGCCGAACAGGAATGGCAATGGTGCCTTGTGGGCAATATCGTCGGAGAACATGAACATGGTGAAGCTCATAAATTAGAGTGCGGAACGAAACAGTTCCGTCCAGGTGCAAAAGTATTTGTCAATTTAGTTCGGTACTCCATCCGCTCAGAAATACCGCCTGACTGATCTGCTGCCATAAAACATGAAAAGAGAAAAGGATGAAACCCATGAACAAGACATATCCTGTACAAAACATATATGAAACCCTGCAGAACCGGATAAACGCGGCTCCGCAGCCCCCCTTAAGGGTATCTGTCCCCGGCTCCAAGAGCATCACCAACAGGGCCCTGCTGCTGGCCACCCTTGCCAACGGCCGATCCACACTGAAAGGCGCCCTGTTTTCCGATGATTCCAGACATTTCTTAAAATGCATTCAGGATCTCGGCTTTGAGACGGCTGCGGATGAAGAAGCGAAGGTCATCACGGTGACAGGACATGGCGGAACCGTGCCAAAAGCGGAAGCAGACCAGTTCGTGGGAAGCGCCGGCACAGCGGCAAGATTTCTGACCGCCTATCTGGGCATTTCCCATGGCGTCTATCACATGGATGCCTCGGGGCAGATGCGGAAACGCCCCATGGCCCCTCTGCTGGATTCCCTGAGAGAGCTGGGATGTGAAGTGGTCTGTGAGAATTCTGACAGGACTTCCGGAGAGGGGCATTTCCCATTTACCCTGAAAAGTCATGGCTTTCAAAAAGACCGCATCTCCGTCAACATCGATTCCAGCAGTCAGTTTTTAAGCGCACTCCTGATCGCGTCCTGCTTATCGGAGGAGGATTTTACCACATATATAGAGGGAACTCACGGACGTGCTTACATTGATATGACAGTCAGAATGATGGAACAGTTCGGAGTACAGACCGTGCCCCTGTATTATTGCACAGGAGGAAAGCACCGCACTTCCGGCAAAAACGAAAACACTGACCATGGACTTAACAATGAATATGGCAGCAATCACAGTGATCATGGCAGCCACAAAGATAACGATAATAGCAATGCCATACCTCACAGCAGCAACAGTGACAATGATGAAATACGCAACAGCGGCAGTGAAAATGAAAATTCCCACTGCACCGGCTGTATCAACAGCACACTCCCCATGGGCTACCGCACTGCGGCAGGACAGACTTACCGTGCATTGGACTATCAGGTTGAGCCGGATGTCTCCGCCGCATGTTACTTTTATGCAATGAGTCCGGTGCTGGGGATTCCGGTGCAGGTAGAGCATGTGCATTTCGATTCTTTACAGGGGGATGCTGCTTTTATCCGCACCTTGGGAAAAATGGGTTGTAAGGTTTCTGACCCGAAAGACGGGATTTTGGTAGAACCACCCGCAGACGGTATTTTCCATGGCATTACAGCAGACATGTCAGCCTGCTCCGATCAGGCCATCACATTGGCTGCCATCGCTCCCTACGCCGACAGCCCTACCACCATCACGGGCATCGGGCACATCCGTTTCCAGGAAAGCGACCGGATCACCGCTATTGTGACGGAACTGCGCAGAATGGGAATCCACTGTGAGGAAACAGAAAACAGTATCACCGTTTATCCCGGGCAGCCCAACGCGGCTCTGATAGAGACCTATGACGACCACCGCATGGCTATGGGATTTTCCCTGACAGGGCTGCGGAGCACCGGTATTGTCATCGACAATCCCGATTGCTGCAAGAAGACCTTTGAGGAATATTTCGAAGTTCTGGATCAGGTGATCCGGAGATATGGCAGCAAAGCGGAGTGAAGACACGGAAAGTGGCTGCCGCTCCTATTAAAGGCTGCCGTACACCGTATGGGAAAGCACCGCGCTGATTTCTCAGCGCAGTGTCCCTTATTGTTCTGTCAGCTCATCCATCGGGATTTCCAGCCGGGCAGCCATCTTTCGAAAATAGTCGTTGCACTTATTCCTGGCAATACTGATGATCTATGCCCTGAAAGAGCCTCTGTTCTTCAGCTGAAAAAATTTCTGACAGGCTGTAAGAAGCACCTCCTGCAATACATCTTCGGCATCCGCTTTGGAATGGACCCGAAATCTTATATAGCGCTCCACTGATACGCTCTCTGCTTCCAACAGCTTTTCAAATTCATCCACATCATCACCGCCTCTTCCAGTTCCGTTTCTGATCTTCCGCCCCATAGACTCTCATAATCTCTTTTTGCCGGTTTTTACAAGAAGATTTTTGTCAGTTGCATGCAGCTGAAATTCCTTTATTATAGCACTTCAAACGGCATAAAACCTCAGCCAAGCAAAGGGAACGTGCAAGGCAGATGATGATTACAAAAAATAGGGCAAAAATAGTTTAAGCAAAATTAATGGAATTGTGTGTGCGTTTGTGATAAAGTGAAAACATTGAACAATTCGATAAGCCAAAATTGGGAGGAGGGCTTGAGATGCTTGTTTTATGTTCAAATGGATTGTCGAGCGAAAACCTATTGAAAGCTATGAACAAAAGAATCAAAGAGTGCAAAACAGCTGTTGTAGTGGTAACAGCAGATAACGAATATAAAGAAAAAAACTATCACGTGAATAGGATCGTTGCAGAATTGGAATCATTAAATCTTTATGTTGATATATTGGATTTGGATAAGATTCCTGCTAAAAATCTTCTTAGTTACGATGTCGTGGAATTTATAGGCGGAAATCCTTTCTATTTGTTGAATTCCATAAGGGAACATAATGCTGTTGATGTATTAAAAGCCATTGCAGATACGAAGATTTTGATAGGTTGGAGTGCAGCGGCATTTGTATTTGGTCCGACTTTGGAATTAGTAAATATATACTCCGCAGATATGAACTTTCTTGGTTTGAAGGATTTAAGCGGAATAAAACTTACAAATGTAGAAGTTTTACCACATTATGAGAAATTTTTAAAAAGGGTTGATAGATTTGAAGAAAAGTGTCAGGTATATGAGAAGGAACATTCAGTAGAAGTAATTCGTTTAAATGACGGAGAAGGTGTTTTTATTGAGGGGAGTACCATAGATATATGTCATGTATAAGCTAATATTAATTCAACTTATTTAAATTTTTGCTTATCTTTTGGTAGCGATTATCGTAACAGGCAATCATCTGCCTTTTTTATTTTCAAAAAATCACCAAAACAGCAAAGAAAGAACGAGGTGTCAGAAATGATTGAGAGCAAGCAGGAAATCAGTAAAGATTAAAAAAAGCATTGCAGGCATTGGAACAGGCAAAACAGCGTGTAGCCACTCAGAGGACGGCAACTACAAAACGCCGTCCTCTGAGTGCTTTTTTATGAGGAGCCGGAATGTTTGAGCCTTGTTTTTCAAGATGGTCATAGTATTTTTGGGGCTTTGCATCATCGGCTTATCCGTGGACAAAATTCCCTCCATGTGATATGATACCCCACAGAAAGGAGGCAACCGCTATGTTCACACTGAAGGATTACCTGACCTCATTTACAGGTTCCCTGATTCCCCACGCCGTCCTGGCGATCTACCTGTTTGTGATCATGGGTATGCGAGGGTGGCGGGTACTGAAAAAACTGCCCGCCCTCCTGCTCTCCCCGCTGCTGGCCGTCCTGCTGGCGGCGGGCCTGTATACACTTCTCCCCAACCACGGAATGATCCGATTCTGCATGACCACCCTCGCCATCCTGCTGATGTGTACCCTTTGGGTCCGGTGGGCGTGGCGGACCGAATCCTGGCAAGCCTTTTCCGCTGTGTGCATGGGCGGCGTGTTTCAGATGGCCACATCCTGCCTGTCCCAAATCCTGTTCCTGTATAGTGACCTCCCGCTTGCGGCAGTGATGACCGTCTACTTGATTGTTCTCCCGGTCCCCGTCTTTCTGCTGTGCCGTCTGCGTTTCGGTCACTGGTTCCGTCTTCTGCTGGGGGAGGGCTTCGGCCAGCGCCGGACGGCTCTGTTCCTTTTCGCCATGGCGGTGGCTATGGAGGCCTTTCTGATTTTGCAGGTGGGGATTCAACCGGAATATCTGGTCCCCTACTTTATGCTGGTGCTGGCGATGGCGGCATTTGAGACAGGTTTGGTGATGTATTTGGCCCAACGGCTGGATGCCGCCCGGAAGATGGATGCCCAGCGGGACGTCATCGCCCAGCAGCAGCTCTACGAGCGGGACCTGGAAGCTATCCGCCAGGAGGTGCGGAGTTTCCGCCACGACTACAAAAATCTGTTGGCGGGACTGTCGGAGCAGGCGGACGAGGGTGAACTGGACCAACTGCGCACCGCCCTATCGGAGCTTGACACAGGCTTTGACCGGCGCATAGGAGAGAAAATTCGGGCGTCTACTCAAATCGGCAATGTGTACGTTCCCCAGGTACGCAGCCTTCTGCTGTCCAAGCTGGCAGCTATAGGGCAAAATGGGATCGACTGCCGCCTGGAGGTGCTCTACCCTGTAGAGCGGGTTTGGATGGACGTGTGGGACTTCACCCGCTGCATGGGCATACTGCTGGACAACGCCGCTGAGGCCGCTTTGAAAACGGAAACACCCTGGGTGGAGATTATCCTGCTGTCTCAAAAGGACAGGCTGTCCCTTCGGGTGTCCAACCCCTACATCGGGGCCATCGACCCGGATAAAATCTGGACAGAGGGCTTTTCCACCAAGGGAGAGGGTCGGGGATTGGGACTGCCCGGCTACCAGCGGATTTTGGCGGACTATCCCCATGCGGCCTCGTCCACAAGCTGGGCTGGAGGTGTGTTTATCCAAGAACTGACAGTGGAGGAAAAAGCATGATTTCAATCTATCTCTGTGACGATGAAGAAAGTGTCCGCCACCAGCTCAAAACTGCCCTGGAGTGGAAAATTTTTATAGAGAACTACGACATGCGTGTGGTATGCGCCGCGTCTACCGCTCTGGAACTATTGGACACGGCGCAGGACAGCCGGCGTGGCGTCTACTTCCTGGACGTAAATCTGAAGGATGAAGCGTGGGACGGTTTTGCGCTGGGCCGGGAACTGCGGCGGCGGGACCCCCATGGAACACTGGTCTACATTACCAGCTATGGCGATCTGGCCTGGAAAACCTTCCAATACCATTTAGAGGCATTTGACTACATCGTGAAGGAGGGGGACCAGACCGGTTCTGCCATCGCCCGCTGTCTGGAGGCAATCCACGCCCACCTGCTGGATGAACGCCGCGACCCGGCAGAGATGTTCTCTCTGCGGACGGGCGATGAGACCCGTCACATTCCCCTGGCCGACATCCTGTTTTTTGAGGCTGCTTCCAAGGCCCACCATATATATCTTCATACAGTGGACAGCCGTCTGGATTTCGTGGGCAGTTTGAACGAGTTGGAGAAGGAATTGAGCGGACGGTTTATCCGGGTCCACCGAGCCTATCTGGCGGCATGGGACAAAATTGAGGCGGTAGATGGAAAGGGAAATCAAATCCGGGTAGGAGGCAGAACGTGTTTGCTGTCTCGAACCGGAAAGACAGAATTGAATAAGAAATGGAGAGGGAGCTTTTGAGGCTCCCTCTCTGTTTGTGCCGTTCAGGAACGATTTGTGCCGTTCAGGAAGATTTGCCCACAGCAAGACCGTATTGTGGTATGCTCTTGTCCGTAGACAGACAGAAACCAGAATAACTTGGAGGTATATACCATGGCAAACGAAGTCAAGAAATTCATCCAAGAGGCGGGATATAAGCCGCTGGAGGACCACTGCATCATCGTCAAATACGCCCCGGCAAACCTGAGCGAACAATTTGCGGCATTTTTTAACTCGGAATTTTATGTTCTCCAGATGTGTGAACACGAGATCGTCCTGCTCCCCTTCAACACCACATGGGGCAACCTGCGCAAAGACGTATCCTTGGTGCTTCACTATGAGGACATCCAGTCGGTGGAGCTGGAAGACGCTATGCTCAACACAGTCATCACCATCCGTACCGGGTCGGATACCATCCGCCTGACCACCCAGCAAGCAGAGCTGAGCGACCTGCGGAGTTCCGGTATCTACGCCACCATATATGCCGGCTACTTCAAAAACTGGCACAAGGAAAACCTGGATGGCACACTAGAAGCACTGACTGAGTTGGGAAAAAGAGGGTAACACGAGGCTTGATTTGTCTAAGACCAGCTTAAATAGACAATCAATACGCTACTTTGCAAGCAGCATTTGTTCCCACAAATACTCAAAACAGACTTCTGGCGTGACCGCCGGAAGTCTGTTTTTGCTCGTTGGTGACACAGCCCCCCAACCCCCTTATGAACGCCCCGAAGGCTTTTATGCAGAGTATGACCTTACCTCTGGAGGAGAACTGGTCGATTTGCGTTTGCAACTCAGATTTTTATACTTGGAAGGCAGAGTAAAACGTATCTTTCATACGATCGACCCAATGCGGCAATGAAAGGAAGTTATTATCGCAATATCCATTTTAATTTCTAAGCAATAGATAAAAAATGAGAAGGCAAATATATCCATTGAATAAAAACGATAAATACCAGTTGGAACAGAAAAGCCAGTGTAAAATTTGAATGAGGCATCAGAGAAATCGGCTCAAAACCCCGGATAAGAGATTTTGAGCCGTAATCCTTTCCGCCATTCCGGAAAATCTATGACCTTGCAAGCACTGCCACCCCATATCCGGGCAGTGTCAGCGCTCCCTGTACTTTCGCACCCGTCAGCATATCCGTGCCTTCTGCGTCCATTATTTCCACTGCCTCACAGTTCCCGTTCAGATAAAACGCATAAGTGCCTTCCTCTCCCGTCCTGACATGGCATTCCACACCGTCAGGCAGTTTTCTTACAGGAATCCCCGCATCTGCCAGCATCTGCTCAAATAAAGACTGCATTTCCTCCGGTTTCACCCGGGCTGCCATATAATACGCCTTACCTTTTCCATATTCCCTGCAGGTCAGCGCCGCCGTGCCTGCGTAAAAATCCTCCGTATACGCTGCAAGCACCCTGGCATCCTTCACCCGCAGAATCTCCGCATAATCCGCCACCTCCCAGACCTTTCCGTCTCCGAATCGGATATGATTCCGGTCAGAAGGGTAATAGGTATCTATCTCTTCACTGACAATGCCGAACAGCTCCGAAAGTCCGTCTCCGGGAAAACCTCCCAGATAACACAGCTGTTCCGCATCCACATACCCGGTAAAATAGGTGGCAAGCAACTGCCCTCCCCGCTCCACAAAGCGCTTCAGATTCTCCGCCGTGCCGGGCTGCAGCATATAAAGCATGGGAGCCGCCACCAGGTCGTACTGAGACAGATCCTCATCAGAACCCACAACATCCATCTCCACGCCCAGCTTCAGAAACTGCTTCCAGATGCCGATGCAGGTATCCTCATACTTTTTCGTCTCGTCGGCAAGCGCCTTCACATCCTTTATGGCGTAGCGGTTATCCCAGTCAAAGAGCAATGCCGCCCTGGCTTTTACCAACGTCCCGGCTACCGGTGCAAGCTGCTTCAAAGCTTCTCCCACCTCGGCCACCTCCCGGAACACTCTGGTGTCATCCGTCCCTATGTGATCCACCACTGCCCCGTGAAACTGCTCGTAGGAACCCCTTCCCTTTCTCCACTGGAAATACTGCACCGTGTCCGAACCACAGGCGATAGCCTGCAGACAGGACAGCTTATGTACACCAGGCCGCTTCAATTTGTTAAATGTATGCCAATTCACAAGACTGGGAGTGCTTTCCATCATCATAAAAGGCTTCTCCCTTTTCAGTCCACGCATCACGGCATGGTGAAAAGCCGTCTCCTCCAGAGTCTCCGCCAAGGTCTCCCTGTCATTGTGAAAGGTGGGATAATTATCCCAGGAAACGGCATCCAGCTCCGGTGCCATCTTCCGATAATCCAATCCTTCAAACAACTGCATGAAATTGGTGGTCACAGGGATATCAGGAGTCACACTGCGAAGCGTGCTGATCTCATGTTTCATGAAATCATTCATATTCCATGTGGTAAACCGTTTCCACTCCAGATTCAGCCCCATAACACTGGTCTCACCGTTCCGGAAAGGAGGCTCTATCTGCTCAAAACTGTTATAGCGATGGCTCCAGAAGGAAGTCCACCACGCATAATTCAGCTTATCAATATCATGTTCATACTTTTCCGACAGATACTGTCGGAACCGATTTACACAGAGGGGACAATAGCACTCTCCGCCCAGTTCGTTAGAAATATGATACATAATGACAC